>NZ_JBMDJX010000030.1:0-53243 GCF_057809415.1 Chromobacterium sp. FG22
GTTCAAAGTCTCGCGAGCAAGGGCGAGACAAGGCGAAAACAAGCGAAAAAGCGGAGTGCACATACGGTACATGAGCATTTTGAGTTTGTTTTCAACGCCCCTTTCTATCCATCCCGCCGACGCGCAGCAGATCGTAAACAGGTTCTTAGCGCTCTGCCCAAGCCAAGGTCGCCTTATACCCGTCCGGCGCCTCCAGCGCCCAGACTCTTGTCGCCGGCCAGCGTTCGGGCGCGGCAATCCGCAACGGCAGTTCCTTATCCGTCAGTTCCAAGGCCTCGAACGCGGACAGGTGCTGAGCAATGCCCACGCCCCAGGCTTTCAGCACCGCCTCCTTGATGGTCCACAACTGGAAGAAAGCCGCCACGTCCCGCCCGTGTCCGCATAGTTCCAGCTCCCCCGGCAGCAAGGTCTGCTCCGCCAACGCCGGCACGTCGCGCATGGCTTGCACCGTTTCGATGTCCACCCCCACCTGCCCGCCGCGCGCGATGGCGATCAACGCGTAAGCGCCGGAGTGAGACACATTGAAGACCGGCGCGCCGGCCAGGCTCAAGACGGGTTTCCCATGGGCGCCCAGCTCAAACGTCAGCGCGTCCGGCGTCAGGCCGGTTTCTTGCGCCAGCAGCCGCCGCAAGGCCAAGCGAGTCAAGGCGAACTGCAACTGGTTGATGGTGCGCAGATAGCGCAGGCAGCGCTTGCGCTCGTCCTGACTCAAGCCCGCCAGCAGCGCCTCGTCCACCGGCCAATCCACATCCAGCCGCACGCGGTACAGCCTCAAGGCCTGCGGCGCGCCCGCCGGACAAGGCAAGGGCTTGATCAAAGCGTTCAGTTCCATCCGCCTCTCCGCGCAAAAACCGCCATTATCCCTAGCCTGTAGCACGGCAACCAGGCCATTTGTGACCATCCCGCCACAATTTGGCACTTTTCATGCGTAATAATCACATTCCTTGGTTGAACTCGATAATGAGAATCGTTACCATTTGGCTATGGATAAATTCATGCATGCCCAAAACGCGGCCAAACTTGGCAACGGGGCCAGCGCAGCCAACCTGTCGCCGGTGCTGCGCAGCTGCGAGCTGTTCGCCAAAGGCAGAGAAATCCTGATCGAGCATCAGGGCGAAATGTATCGCTTGCAACTCACACGCAACGGCAAGCTCATCCTAATCAAATAGGTCTCTGACCACACACACCGCAAGCCAGCCAAGACTAGCCAGCCAGCGGAAGCACCCAACCTTAGGAAGTTTGGAGTTTCCATGGCCTTATTTCGCGCCACCCCCTTGGTTCTGAGCCTGGCCGCCGCCTGGCCCGCGCTGGCGGCGACGCCGGCGGAACTGGAGACCGTTCAGGTCACCGCCCACCGCAGCAGCAAACCGCTGGCGGAAACCGCGCCCAACGCCAGCGTGATCTCGCGCCACAAACTGGACGATCAACTGGTGCGCGACATCGCCGACGCGGTCAAATACGAGCCCGGCGTGGAAGTGGCCACCGATCCGGCGCGCCGCGGCAACGCCGGTTACACCATCCGCGGCATCGACGGCAACCGCATCCTGATGCTGATCGACGGCATCCGCCTGCCGGAATCCTATGCCGGCGGCGGCAGCAATAACGGAGCCGTTTCCGGCCGCGATTACGTGGAACTGGAAACCCTGCGCGCCATCGACATCGTCAAGGGCCCCACTTCCAGCCTGTACGGCTCCGACGCCATCGGCGGCGTGGTGGGCTACCGCACCAAGACCGTGGACGACTTCGTGCCGGAAGAACAAGGCGTGGGCGGCAGCGTCAAGGGCTTTGGCGGCACCGCCAACAATGGCTGGGGCAGCAGCGCCGGCGTGGGCGTCAAGGGCGAGCGCGCCGATCTGATGCTGCTCTACACCCATCGCAACGGCCACGAAACCGACAACCAGGGCAATAACGACAGCAGCAGCACGCTGCGCACCAAACCGAATCCGCAAAGCTGGGACAGCGACAATGTGCTGGCCAAGCTGGGCTTCAAGCCGGCCGCCAACCAGCGGCTGGAACTGACGCTGGAGCACTACCAGCGCAATGCCGACAGCAATCTGTTGAACTCGCTGGGTCCTGTAGTCAATCAACGCGGAATGACGCTTTACACCATCACGGGGAAGCAAGCACAGGATAGAACGCAACGCGACCGTGCATCCTTGACTTGGGAAGGTCGTCAACTCGGGGCCTTCGACCGGCTGGCAATCAGGGCTTATTACCAGAAACTGAATAATGCCGACAATGATACCGAGTGGCGTGATAACGGCCAGCGCATACGTTCCGACTACGGTTTTGAACAGGACAGCTATGGCCTGACCCTGGAAGCCGAGCACAACTTCCAGGCCCTCTCCGCTGAGCATCAGCTCTTGTGGGGCGCGGACTTGAGCCGCACCGACACCAGCCGTCCACGCCTCAAGACCCAGTACAATCCGAACGGCAGCAGCAGCAATATCGTCGACGGCGAAACCTACCCCAACAAGACCTTCCCCGACAGCCGCTCCGAACGCATCGGCCTCTTTGTCCAGGACGAGATCAAGTTCGGCAACGGTCTGGTGGCCTCGCCATCGCTGCGCTGGGATCACTACAAGATGACGCCGCAGCCGGACCAGGCTTTCGCCAACGGCAACCCCAACAACTACCAAGTGCCCGCCTTCAAGGACAGCGCCTTCTCGCCCAAGCTGGGTCTGAGCCTGCCGTTCGCCGATCACTACACCGGCTTCCTGCAGTTCTCCTCCGGCTTCCGCGCGCCGCCGTTCGACGACGCCAATATGGCCTTCACCAATCCGGTGCAGCGCTATCAAGTGCTGCCCAATCCCAACCTCAAGTCCGAAAGCAGCCGCGGCGTGGAGTTGGGCCTGAAAGGCCAGTGGGACAGCTTTGACTTCGGCGTCACCGTCTATGCCAACCGCTACAAGGACTTCATCGACCTTGCATCTCTCGGCACTATCAACGGCTTGTCCGCCTACCAGTACCAAAACATAGGCGAAGTCGAGATCAACGGTGCTGAAGGCCGTGCAGCTTGGCGCTTCGCTCCCGCTTGGCGCGCCATGGCGTCCATCGCCTACGCTCAGGGCAGTGACAAGCAACGTAACCAGCCATTGGCCAGCCTGACGCCGCTCAACGCCACTCTTGGACTGCGTTACGACCAAGCCAACTATGGCGGAGAAGCGTTCTTACGCTTGGTCACCGCAAATACCCGCATTCCCGATCTGCGTCCCGACGAAGCACGCGGCCAAAGCACCATACCGTTCAAGGCCCCCGGCTACGCAACGCTGGACCTGACCGCTTATTGGAAGCCGGCCAAGAACACTATTCTGCGCGCCGGCGTGTTCAACGTCTTCGACCAGAAATACTGGAAGGCAGCCGATGTGCGCGGCAAGTCCAGCAGCGTGCGCACGCTGGACCTGTTCACCCAGCCTGGCCGCAACCTCAGCGCCAGCGTCGAATACACCTTCTAACCGCGAGCGCCCGCCCCTTGGCGGGCGCCCGTTTTTGATCGTTCCAAGGAGAATCCAAACATGACCGACTTCAGCCAGCTGTGGGATCGTTACCAAATCCTGAAAGCCAGCCAGCCGAAACTGCGCGTGCGCGACGCCGCCGACGCCCTGGGCGTCAGCGAGGCCGAACTGGTGGCCGCGGACCCGGCCAGCCAGGCCCTGCAACCGCATTGGAACGACATCCTGGGCCAGATCGCCCAGCTGGGCCCGGTGATGGCGCTGACGCGCAATCACGCCTGCGTGCATGAAACCACCGGCGATTACCGCAATGTGCAGATCGACGGCAAGATCGGCCTGGCCATCAACCCGGTCATCGACCTGCGCATCTTCCTGTTCCATTGGCAGCACGCCTTCGCCGTCACCACGGCCAGCGCGCGCGGCGAGCAGCGCAGCCTGCAGTTCTTCGACCGTTTCGGCGAGGCGGTGCACAAGATCTATCTGACCGCCAATAGCGATGCGGCCGCCTACCAGCGCCTGGTGGAGACCTTCTCCGCGCCCAAGGTCGCGCTGAGCATAGACCCGCAGGAAGCCGAAGCGAAGGAGCTGGACGACGAGGCCATCGACAAGGCCGGCTTCCAGCAGGAATGGCAGAGCCTGCAGGACGTGCACGCCTTCCATCCCTTCCTGCGCCGCTGGGGCGTGTCCCGCCAGCAGGGCTTCCGCCTGGCGCCGGAAGGCCAGGCCTGGCGCGTGCTGCCGGAAGCGGTGGAGCAGCTGCTGCGCCGCGCCGCCCATATCGAAGCCCCCATCATGGTGTTCGCCGGCAACCGCGGCATGATCCAGATTCACACCGGTCCGGTGCGCAATGTGCAGATCGTCGGCAACTGGCTCAATGTGCTGGACCCGCACTTCAACCTGCATCTGCGCACCGATCTGATCGCAGAAGCCTGGGTCACCCGCAAGCCGGGCGATCACGGCGTGGTGACCTCGCTGGAACTGTTCGACGACAAGGGCTTGTCGCTGGCCACCTTCTTCGGCGAGCGCAAGCCGGGCCAGGCGGAACGCGTGGAATGGATCAAGCTGCTGGGCGAGCTGCCGGCACTGGAGCGCGCCGATGTCGCCTAAATTCGCCTTCGCCGCCCTGCTGGGCCTGGCCGCCGCGCTGCCCGCCTGGGCGGCGCAACGCATCGTGGTGATGACCCCCGACATCGCCGACATCGTGGTGGCGCTGGACGCCGGCAAGGAAGTCGTCGGCCGCGACCGCTCCAGCAAGTCGCCGGCGCTGGCTCAGGCCCAGGTGGTGGGCTTTTCCCGCGCGCTGAACGCTGAAACCATCGCCCGGCTCAAGCCCACCCTGGTGCTGGGCAGCGCCGAGGCGCAACCGCCGACGGTGTGGACCCAGCTGCGCCAATTGCAGGTGCGCGCCGAGGAAGTGACGCGCCGCGAGGACGGCGCGGACTTCGCCGACGCGATCCGCAAAGTGGGACAGCTCTTGGGCCGCGACGCCAACGCCCAGCAACTGGCCAGCCGCTGGCAACGCGAGATGACGCCGCGCCCGGCGCGCGGCGTGCGCTATCTGGTCAGCTACGACGGTCAGCTGGTGGCCGGCCGCGACACCGCCGCCGACACCCTGATCCGCGCCGCCGGCGGCGTCAACGTCGCCAGCCAGCTGTCCGGCTTCAAGCCGATGGCCCGCGACGCCTGGCAAAGCCTGCAACCGGACGTGATCATCCTGGGCAGCCACACCGGCGCGGTGCACGGCGGCAAGGAGGCCTTCTCCAAACGGCCGGAAATCGCCTCCACGCCGGCCGGCAAGCAGGGCCGCATCTACCTGTTGCCGGCCAAGGACGCGATGATGGTGGGACTGAACAGCCCGGCGGTGGTCAAGCAGATGGTGAAGATGTGAGCGCGCTGAGCATGGAAGCCGCCGCGCCCAATCGCGGCCGCTGGCTGCTGCTGGGTCTGATCGCCGCCAGCCTGCTGCTGCCGCTGCTGGCCTTGTCCAGCGGCGGCAGCGGCCTCGCCTGGCCGGACTTCAGCGATCCGCTGCTGACCCAGCTGCGGCTGCCGCGCATCGCCGCGGCGCTGGGCGTGGGCGCGGCGCTGGCCGCCAGCGGCGCGGCCTTGCAAGCGCTGTTTCGCAATCCGCTGGCCGACCCCGGCCTGATCGGCACGTCCAGCGGCGCGGCGCTGGCCGTGGTCAGCATGCTGGCCATCGGCGCCGCCGGCCTGTCCTTGCCGCTGGCCGCCTTTGGCGGCGGCCTGCTGGCCACCTGGCTGATTCTATTGCTGTCGCGGCTGGTGCGCGGCGGCCTGGCCGGCCTGCTGCTGATGGGCCTGGTGGTGGGCGCCTTCTGCGGCGCCATCACCAGCCTGATGATTTTCATGTCCGACGACCTGACGCTGCGCGCCGCCACCAGCTGGCTGGCCGGCAATCTGTCGTCGGCCTCGTCGGAACGGCTGCTGGCCTGCCTGGGCGTGGCCGGCCTGGGCTTGCTGATCCTGATCGCCGTGGGCCGCGATCTGGACTGCCTGCTGCTGGGCGAGGACGCCGCTCGCTCGCTGGGCATCGATGTGCGCCGCACCCGCCGGCTCACCGCCGTCGGCGCGGCGCTGGCCACCGGCGGCGCGGTGGCGCTGTCCGGGGTGATCGGCTTTGTCGGCATGATGATTCCCAACGCGCTGGCGCTGCTGCTGGGCGGCTGCCGTCGCCGGCTGATCCTGCTGTCGGCCTGGGCCGGCGCCTTATTCCTGCTGGCGGTGGACACGCTGGCGCGCACCATCGCCTGGCCCATCGATCTGCCGGTGGGCTTAATGGCGGCCTTCGCCGGACCGCCGTTTTTCGTATGGCTGTTCCGGCGGCAACAAAGGAGTCTGATCAATGGCTGATACCACTACCCTGTGCGTGCGCCAGCTGGCCTACGACATCGGCGGCAAGCGGATTCTGGACGACATCAACCTGGACTTGCCCACCGGCCGGGTCAGCGCGCTGCTGGGCCCCAACGGCGCCGGCAAGACCACGCTGATGCGGCTGCTGGCCGGTTTGAACACGCCCGGCGCCGGCGCGGTGCGCCTGGCCGGGCAATGCGTCGGCCGCATGGAGCCGGCGGTGCGCGCGCGCCGCATCGCCTGGGTGCCGCAACACATACCGGCCGGCATTCCGCTGACGGTGCGCGAATTCGTGATGCTGGGCCGCGTGCCCTACCTCGGCGCCTTCTCGCAGCCGCGGGTGGAGGACAAGAGCGCGGTGGCGGACGCCTTGGGCACGGTGGAGCTGGACGATTACGCCGACAAGCGGCTGGACCAGCTGTCCGGCGGCGAGCGCCAGCGCGCGGCCATCGCCCGCGCCTTGGCGCAGCAGGCGCCGGTGCTGCTGCTGGACGAACCCACCAATCACCTGGACTTGCGTCACCAGCACCGCTTGCAGCAACTGCTGCTGGAATTGTCGCGCCAGGGCCGCACCGTGGTGCAGGTCTTGCACGATCTGGCGCTGGCGGCCAGCTACGCCGACCACGTGGCCTTGCTGGAACAGGGCCGGCTGGTGGTGGCCGGCGCGCCGGAACAAGTGCTGACGCCGGAGCGGCTGCTGGCGGTCTACCGCTGGCCGGTGCGTTTGCAGCGCAACGGCAACGACTGGCAGGTCAACGCCGCCTTGGCGCAGGCGCAGAAGCCCGCGGCGCTGGCGGCCGGCGCCTGAGAGCCTGTTCATAGTCTGCTGCGCGTCGGCGGGATGGATAGGTAAAGGGCGTTGAAACTGGTTTCGAAATGCTCATATACCACTTGAGCATTCCGCTTTCTCAGCCGCAACGCCTTGTCTCGCCTTAGCTCGCGAGATCGGAAACACGTTCTTAGACTAGGTCCAAAAATAAAAACCCCCGGCTTGCTGACGCGAGCCGGGGGTTTTTCGCGATCTGGCCGCGCTTATTTCAGCGCGTAGATCGCCGGCAGATTGCGCCAGGCGCCGCGCACGTCCATGCCGTAACCGAACACGTAGCGGTCCGGCACGTCCAGGCCGACGAAGTCAGCCAGCATCGGCTTTTCCTTGCTGATCAGCTTGTTGGCGAACACGCCGCTGTAGAAGGCCTTGGCGCCCATGGCCATCACTTTGTCGCGGATCGCCGCCATGGTGTGGCCTTCGTCCAGGATGTCGTCCAGCACCAGCACCACGCGGTCGCGCACGTCTTCCTTGGGCGCCTGTTTCCATACCAGTTCGCCGCCCTGGGTCTTGTCGCCGTAGCGGGACACGTGAACGTAGTCGAAGTCCAGCGGGAAAGCCAGGCGCGGCAGCAGCTGACCGGTAAACACCACGGCGCCGCCCATCACGGACAAGACCAGCGGATAGGTTTCGCCCAGTTCCTCGGTGATTTCCACCGCCATGCGGTCAACGGCCGCGCTGACTTCCTCGGCGGTAAACAGCACGTCGGAGCTGTTGATCAGGCCACGGGCCTCGGCAATATTGGGCATGATGACTCCTTGATTCACACACGCAAACGCCGCTTTGAAGCAAGCGGCGTGATTGAAAAAACGATTAGTTCTTGGCCAGCGACCGCAGATAGGCGGCGAACTCGGCGCCCACCTCGTGATGCTGCAAGCCGTAATTGACCGTGGCTTTAAGATAGCCCAGCTTGGAGCCGCAGTCGTAACGCACGCCCTTGAACGGCAGCGCCAACACCGGCTCGTCCTTCATCAGCGCCGCGATGCCGTCGGTCAGCTGGATTTCGCCGCCGGCGCCGGCCGTGGTGTTGACCAGCTTGTCGAAAATGCGCGGGGTCAGAATGTAACGGCCCACCACCGCCAGATTGGACGGTGCCGCTTCCGGGCGCGGCTTCTCCACGATGTGTTCCACCTGCTGATGGCCGCGCGCGTCCGGCGCCACCTTGACGATGCCGTAAGAGCCGGTCTCCTCCGGCGCCACGGTTTCCACCCCCAGCACCGAGGTGTGGGTTTCGTCGAACAGCTTGACCATTTGTTCCATCGCGCCCGGCGCGCCTTCGATCAGGTCGTCGGCCAGGATCACCGCGAACGGCGCGTCGCCCACCACCGGCCGCGCGCACAGCACGGCGTGGCCCAGGCCCAGCGCCTCGGTCTGACGGATGAAGATGCAGGACACCGACGGCGGGATGATGCCCTGCACGGTTTCCAGCAGCTTCTGCTTGTTCTTGTTTTCCAGTTCGGTTTCCAGCTCGTAAGCCTTGTCGAAATGGTCTTCGATCGAACGCTTGTTGCGGCCGGTGATGAAAATCAGCTCGGTCATGCCGGCGGCGATCGCCTCTTCCACCGCGTACTGGATCAGCGGCTTGTCCACCACCGGCAGCATTTCCTTGGGGCTGGCCTTGGTGGCCGGCAGGAAGCGAGTGCCCAGCCCGGCGACGGGGAAGACCGCTTTCGTGATTTTTTTCATGCCCATTCTCGTTAACAAGCGTTGACAGCCGCGCATTCTACCGCGCCGCGGCCCGCTGGTGAAAGTCCCGCCTCACAAAGCGGCGGCAAAACGCTGAGCCAGCGCCTGCGCCGCGCCTTCCAGCACCGGCCCCCAGACGCCGGCCTCGGTCTGGCGCCAGACCCGCATCGAGTCGTACCACGGCGCGCGCTCGCCGGCAGCCAGGAAGAAGGGCGCGCTTTCCGCGCGCATCAACACCCAGACCGGCTTGCCCATCGCACCGGCCAGGTGGGCGACGGCGGTATCGACGGTGATCACCAGATCCAGCTCTGCCACCCAGGCGGCGGTGTCGGCGAAATCGTTCAAGGCCGGCGTGCTCAACAAACCTTGCAAAGCCGAAGGCGTCGTTCCCGGCTGCAAGGACACGAAATCAATGCCGGGCAGCCGGCACAAAGCGGCGAAGTCCTCCGGCGGCACGGATTTATGGCGGCGCCAGTGATCGGCCTTGCCCACGCCCCATTGCCCGCTCTCCCACACCACGCCGACGCGCGGCCGGCCGCCGTCGCGCGCCGGGACCGCGGCCGGCACCGCGCTCAGATAAGGCTGGCCGGACAGATTGTCCAGCGTCACGCCCAGCGCGCCGGGCAAGGACATCAGCGGCAGTTGCCAATCGAAAGCCGGAGCGGCCTCCGGCTCCAGCAATTCCACGCCGTCGAATTGGGCGAACAGGCGATGAAAGGTTTTGGGGCAGGCCAGCAGCAGGCGCGCCCGCGGATGCTCGGCCCGCAGCCGCGGCAGGAAGCGCGCCATCTGCAGGCTGTCGCCCAGGCCCTGTTCCGCCCACAGCAGCAAGGCGGACGCGTCCAGCGCCTGGCCCTGCCAGCGCCGTTCGCGGTGACGCGGCTGCAGGATGGCGTCCCAGCGCGCCTCGTAATACGGCCAGGCCTCGGCGTAGCGCCCGGCCAGCAATAGCGCGATGGACAAGCTGAAGCGCAGATTGGCGTCGTTCGGGTCCAGCTCCAAACCGCCTTGCAACACGGCGATGGCGTCGTCCAGCAGCAAGGCGCAGGTGCAGGCGTAGCCCAGGTTGTTGCAGCGCGCCGGGCTCGCGCCGGCCAGCTCGATGGCGCGCAAATGGCAGGCGATGGCCTCCTGGTATTGCAGACGATGTTGCAAGACCACGCCCAGATTGCTCCAGGCGTCGACATGCTCGGGCTCCGCCGCCAGGGCCTCGCGCAGCAGCGCTTCCGCCAGTTCCAGTTCGCCCAGTTCCTTGAGCAGCACCGCCAGATTGCACTTGATATTGACCGACTGCGGATTGAGCGCGGCGGCGGCCAGGTAGTCGTCCAGCGCGCGCGCGCTGTCGCCCTGGCGCAGACGGGCGTTGGCGCGGTTGGCCAGCGCCTGCCAATCCTTGGCGTTCCGCCTCAGACATTGATCAAACGCCTGCTCCGCCTCGCGCCAGCGGCCCTCCGCCGCCAATCTATTGCCTTGTTCGAAAGCTTGGTCCGCCGTCATCTGTTCCGTTCCTTCTTAAATTCCTGCCACGGAAAAACAAAAACCGATTTAGCCACGGAAGCGCACGGAAGGGCATGGAAGGCAAACCCTTTAGCCACGAAATCCACGAAAATAACAGCAGCCTCTGGTTTGGTCCGTGTTTTTCCGTGTGCTTCCGTGGCAAAAAACATTTGCCGCCGAGGCTACAGGCTCTTCAGTCACTCTCCGGCCAGCAAGGCTTGCAAGCCGGCCTCGTCCAGAATCGCCACGCCCAGCTCTTCCGCCTTGGCCAGCTTGCTGCCGGCTTCCGCCCCCGCCACCACGTAATGGGTTTTCTTGGACACGCTGCCGGACACCTTGCCGCCGGCGGCTTCTATCAATTCCTTGGCCTGGTCGCGGCTCAGCGTCGGCAAGGTGCCGGTCAGCACCAGGGTCTTGCCTTCCAGCACGCCGGCCGCCGCCGCTTGCGCCGGCAGCGCCGCCAGCATCTCGTCGACCAGGGCGGCGAGCGCGCGCAGGCTGTCTCGCTTGCCCGGCAGGTCCAGCCAATCGGCCAGCGCGTTGATCACCTCGGCCGGCAATTCCAGATCCAGCAGCGCGCGCCGTTCGCGCCCGGCCAGCGCGGCCAGGCCGTCGATCTGCGCCGCCAGCTGTTGGCTGCGCACCTCGGTCAGACGCGGAATGTCCAGCCGCGCCAGCAACACGGCCGGCTGAAGACGCTCGGCCAGGCGCGGCGACGGCGCGTGCTCGTCGGCTGGCGCCACATGGCTCAACAAGGCGTCCAGCGCGGCTTCGTTATTGGCTTCGGCGAAGAAGTCCGCCAGCGATTCCGCCACCACGCCGCCGATGTCCGGCAGCGCGGCGAACAAGGCCGCCGGCGAACGACGGATCAAGGCCATCGTCCCCAGCCAATCGGCCAGGGTCTTGGCGGTGGATTCGCCGACATGGCGGATGCCCAGCGCGAACAGCAGCCGCGCCAGCGGCGGCCGCCGGCTGGCGGCGATCGCCTCGATCAGGTTTTCCGCCCATTTGCTCGCCACCTTGCCCGCCTTGACGGTTTCCGGGGTCGCGTCCTCGTCCTCGTCGGCGCGGCGCTTCATTTCCAGCAAGTCTTCCAGCGTCAGCCGGTACAGATCGGCCACGCCGCGCACATAGTCGTACTCCACCAGCTTGTCGATATAGCGTTCGCCCAGGCCGTCGATGTCCATCATCCGGCGGCCGGCGAAATGCTGGATCGCCTGGCTGCGCTGCGCGCGGCAGGACAGGCCGCCGGAGCAGCGCGCCACCGCCTCGCCCTCTTCGCGCACCACGTGGCTGCCGCATACCGGACAGGCGCCGGGCAGCCGGTAGGCCGGATATTGCGGTTCGTCGAACAAGCCGCCATCCGCGGCCGGCAACATGGGCCGGCGCTCCATCACCACCGACACCACTTCCGGAATCACGTCGCCGGCGCGGCGCACGATCACGGTGTCGCCCACGCGCACGTCTTTGCGCCGCGCCTCGTCCTCATTGTGCAGGGTGGCGTTGGTGACGGTGACGCCGCCGACGAACACCGGCTTCAGCCGCGCCACCGGGGTGATGGCGCCGGTGCGGCCCACCTGCTCCTCGATCGCCTCGACCTGGGTCAAGGCTTCCTCAGCCGGGAATTTATGGGCAATGGCCCAGCGCGGCGCGCGCGACACAAAGCCCAGCTCGTCCTGCAAGGCGCGCTGATTGACTTTGTACACCACGCCGTCGATATCGAAAGGCAGGCCGGGGCGGCGCTGCTGTACTTGTTCGTAATAGGCGATCAAGCCGTCCACGCCGCGCACCACCGGCCGCAGGTCCTCGGCCACCACAGGAAAACCCAGCGCCCGCAACCAGCTCATTTCCCCGCTGTGGCTGGCCGGCCAGTCCGCGCCCTCCACCTGGGCGATGGCGTAGGCGAAGAAGGACAGCCGGCGCTGAGCGGTGATGCGCGAATCCAATTGACGCAAGCTGCCGGCGGCGGCGTTGCGCGGATTGGCGAAGGTTTTGTCGCCGCGCGCCGCCTGCTCGCGGTTGAGCTTGTCGAAATCCTGCTTCAGCATCAGCACCTCGCCGCGCACTTCCAGCAGGCCGGGCGTGGCCGCGCCGGCCGGCAGCCGCAGCGGAATCGCTCGCACCGTGCGGATGTTCTCGGTGACGTTCTCGCCGGTCACGCCGTCGCCGCGGGTGGCCGCCTGAACCAGCACGCCGTCGCGGTAAAGCAGGGAGATCGCCAGGCCGTCGAACTTGGGCTCGGTCGCGTACTCCACCTCGGCAAGATCCAGCCCTTTGCGCACCCGTTCGTCGAACTGCAGCAGCTCTTCATGGCGCTGCTCGCGCTCGCTCAGCTGCATATCGGAAAACGCGTTGGACAGCGACAGCATGGGCACGCTGTGGGTCACTTGCTGGAATTCGTCCAACGGCATGCCGCCGACGCGGCGGGTGGGCGAATCCGCGCTCGCCAGTTCCGGATGCTCCTGTTCCAGTTGTTGCAGCTCGCGGAACAGGCGGTCGTATTCGGCGTCCGGCACGGTGGGGGTGTCCAACACATAGTATTCGTGGCCGTAGCGGTTCAGCAGTTGATGCAGTTCGGCTACGCGCTGTTGCGGAGTTTGGGCGGTCATGTTCAGTCGGACTCAAACAGAAAAAGCCGGCGTGGCGCCGGCCTTGGAAACGGAGGATTATCGAGCGGGCTTATCACCCCAGTGTAGCGGCTGGGCAGCAAGGCGACACCAGGGCTTCCCGCCGGTTTCAGGCAAACAGTCTCAACGCGGCCACGCTGCCGGGGGCGATGCCGCGGTCGTCCATGCTGCCGTAGATGTGCAGCAGCTGGTCGCGGATGCGGGTCAGGCCGGCGTCGGACAGCGGACGGCGGTTGTCGTCCACCAATTGGGCGTCGAACTCCTGCGCCAGCTGGCGCGCGAAGTAAACGGCGCGGTCGAACACCTCGACGCCGCCGGCCACGCGCGGCACGTCGAACAACAGCGTCAGCGCCGGGAAGGACTTGTCCAGCAAGGTATGGAAGGTGAACGGCATCTGGTCCGCCGCCATCAGCGAATACAGGGTGTTGCCGGAGTCCGCCAGATAGTGGAAGGCGCCGTCCGGCTCCAACTGCAGGCCGGCGGCCTCGGCGAAGCTGCGCAGACGCGTGCCTTCTATCGGCCCCTGCGGCACGATGTTGATGCCGATCAGCACGTCCACGTCGGCGCAGAAACGGTCCAGTTCGCGCGCCGCCACCAGCTTCTGCTGGCGCTGCGGGAAGCTGACCGCGGCGTCGTGCTCCTCGGCGAAGCGCGACACCTGCTGGCAGAAGCCGGCCAATTCCTGTTCGGTCACCGCGCCGCTGCGGTCCACCATCTGCATGCTGACGTTGATCTGCTTGTAACGGGTGCCGGGCAAGGCCTCGGCCGGCTTCCACAGGCCTTTTTCGGTGCGGCCGATCAACTGTGTGCGCTTGCCCACGTTGAAGCGCGGAATCGCCGCCAACTCGTGCGGCGCGTGGAACACCACTTCGGCGATGAAGTCCAGCGACGGATCCAGCATCGCCACCACCAGCGCCTGGTGATCTGCGGAGTCCATCTGCGGGATGTCCTCCTCTTCCTCCACCACCGGCACCGCGTCGAAAACCGCTTCGCGCGGACGTTCGGTCTCGGCTCGCGCCGGCTCCGCGGGGATGTGCGGCTCGAAATAAGCGGCGGCGTAATCGTCCGGCTCCGGCGCGGCGTCCACCAGCACCGGTTCCATCCTGTCCTGCTTCACGCCGTCGCGCACATTGTTCTTGGGCACGTCCAGCAACACGTCGTCGTGGCCGCGCGTGAAGGCCTGGCGAGTCTTCTTGCGAAAACGCCATTCCTGGAAAGCATTGAATCCGTAAACCAGGGCGATCACCGCGCCGCCCAGTATCAACACACCAATCTGTAATTCGCTCATCAGCCAGTCCGCATTAAGGCGAATAATCGAAGCCGTCGGCAGCTCCCTCGCCGCGCGCCGGCGCATCTTTCAATGCGCGATGCGGCGTCTTTCGGCAATAGCCAAGCCGACAGCCTCCCTTTAAGTATTCGGCAACAAAACCGTTCGAATCTGGCGTTTCGGCCAGTCGAGAACGGCGATAGACCACGGTTATTATAACGAAAGCCTCAGCTTGCGCACCATTTGGCGGCAATTTAGCCGTAAATGCCTTGCCGCCAGCCTAAATCAAGCCGAGGCGATAGCTGATGCGGGCAATTTGGCGCTTCAAACCGGGTTCGCAACCTGAATTGGATGCCGAATCGCCCCTGCTGGTTCCATCGGACCGCGTCGAACCGCCCCAGTCGGCAGTTCGGCGCCGCGAGTCAGGCCCGCCGCAAGCGGGCCAAATGGAAGCGGAACGTCATTTTCAGGCCCATAAGGTCCGGTAGATGACATTTCTGACAGGGGCGCTCTGAAATATCTCGTGCCAGAATATTTCGTGTTCATGCAAATGAATGATTCCAAATCGTCTTAAACACTGCTTAGGAAAGCAAGGGATAGATCGATGAAAAACACTTCTCAAGCCAGTTTCCTTCCGGTGGTCCACGAGCTGGCGCGCACCTACCAGGCATTCGAACAGTTTGCCAGCCAGCACATTCGTCAGCTGGGCCTGACTCCGCCGCAATTCGACGTGGTCGCCACGCTGGGCCACAGCAAAGGCATGAATTGCAAGGAGCTGTCCGACCGCACGTTGATCACCAAAGGGACGCTGACCGGCGTCATCGACCGGCTGGAAGACAAGGGTCTGGTTACCCGCACCATGCAGCCCAACGATCGCCGCAGCGTGTTCGTCTCCTTGACCCAACACGGAGAACGCCTGTTCGACCAGGCCTTCCCCGCTCATATCGACTATATGCAGATCGCCTTTAAACGCTTTGGCGAACACGACCTATCCGGTTTCTGCCAGGAATTGGGCCGCCTGCGCGAAGGCTTCAGCCTGGCGCTGGAAGAACAGGAAGAAGTCACGGCTTAGGATTTCTCCTGCCGTAACCGCCTTTACCCGGCGGCGAGGCGCGCGGTCCCGCAATGCGGTCCGCCCCTCGCCGCCATTGCGTTTTCAGCGCCGGCCGCGCACGCGGCTCAAGGGCTCTGAAACCGCACCGGCACCGTCAACACCGAATCCACCGCCTGGCCATTGCGCTTGGCCGGCGCAAAGCGCCAGCTTTCCACCGCGGCCTTGGCCGCGCGGTCCAGCCGCGGATAGCCGCTGCTGACCGCCACCGTCACCTCGCCGGCGCGGCCGGCGGCGCTAACGCTGACCCGCAGCAAGACCGTGCCCTGCTCGCCGTTCTCCCGCGACCGCTCCGGATATTCCGGACGCGGATTGTTCAAATATTCGGCGCGATACAAGGCCACGCTGTCCTGTCCGCCGCCCCTTGCCGCGCCGGAAGCGCTTTGCGTCGACGCCGAGCCGGCCGGCTCGCCTTCCACGACGCTGGAGCCGCCTCCAAGCGCCGTCGGCAACGATGGACGCTGCCGCGGCGCGGCCGCAGCCGGCGGCACCGCAATAGCCTTGGCAATGGGAAGGCGCTTGGACTGCGGAGATTGGCGGCGCGGGACCGGCGACGCTTTGGCCGCGTCCAACCTAGCCCCTACGTCACCGGGAACGCCGGCGGCCCGCGGCGCCGGCAGGCTTAGCGTCAGTACCGCGGCGCGAGCAGAAGGCCGCGGCGCGAACGGCCGCCAGCAAAACAGCAACAAGGCGTGCAGCAGCAAAGACGCCAGCAAGGCCCAAGCCCATCCAGGCCGCGCGCGCATCGCTCGCCTCAGCAGCGCATCCGGCTGCCCGGCCGGCTGTATTGCCACCAAGCCACCAGCATGGACACCAGATAAAACACAAAGAACATGCCGAAGGCCGGCAGGAAGCTGCCGAAGGCGGCCAGCGCGCTGCCGAAGGACTTGGGAATCACGAAACCGCCGAAGGCCGCCATCACCGAGCTGACGTTCATCGCCGACGCGCCGCGGCGGCCGCCGCGCGCATAGGCCTCGGCGATGTCCAGGCCGGCGGCCTTGGCCCCTTGGCCGGCCTGCAACAGAAAAACCTTGGGCGCCAACTGGAAGGAAGAACCATTGCCGACGCCCGCGGCGAAGAAGATCAGCTGGAACATGGCGAGGAACAACCAGAACGAACCGCCGTTGCCGGCGGAGGGCATGCTCAGGTAGACGCCGACGGTGGCCAGCGCCATCACCCCGTTGCTGAGCATGGTGGCGATGCCGCCGCCGATGTGATCGCCCATCCAGCCGCCCAGCGGCCGCGACAAGGCGCAGACCATGGGGCCGATGAAGGCATAAGGGGTGACGTCGACCAGCGGAAACATATTGCGCGCCAGCAAGGGAAAGGCGGCGGCGAAGCCGAGGAAAGTGCCGTAGCTGCCCATGTACAGCAGGCAGATATACCAGGTGTGCGGGTCGCGCATCGCGTCCAGCTGGTCATGCGGCGTGATGCGCAGCTTGGGCAGATCATGCGCGTACAACAGGCAGGCCAGCGCGATGACCACGATGAAGGGCAGCCATAGATAGCCGGCGTTCTGCAGCCACACCGGGTGAACGACGCCGCCGACGCCCCAGATCTGCGGCCCGCCCGCCTCGCCGAACAAGGGCAGCAGAATGACCACCGGAATCGCCAGTTGCGCCACCGACACGCCCAGATTCCCCAAGCCCGCGTTCAGCCCCATCGCCAGCCCCTTGGCCGCCTTGGGAAAGAAGAAACTGGTATTGGACAGATGGGAGGCGCTGGCGCCGCCGCCGATGCCGCACAGGCCGGACACCAGCAGCAAGATGGGAAACGGCGTAGAAATGTCCTGCACCACCGCGGCCACGCCCAAAGCCGGCAGCAAGAGCAGCAAGGTGGAAATGCCCAGCCACAGGCCGCCGCCCACCCAGCTCCAGATCCACGAGTACAGCAGCCGCATCAGGGCGCCGACCAGCGGCGGGATAGACACCAGCAGGAACTGCTGCTGATTGCTGAGCGCGAATCCGACCGCCGGCAGATTGACCACCACCATGCTCCACATCATCCAGATATTGAAGTTCAGGTGCAGCGACAGGATGGACAGCCAGAGATTGCGATTGGCGATGCGCCGCCCGCGGCGCAGCCAGAAGATAGGGTTTTCAGGTTCCCAACGCTTGATGCTTACGGTCATGCCCATTCATCCAGCAATGATATCGCCCGACGGCCGCTGCCGTCGGGAAGCTGCGCAGTATGCCATCCGCGCGCGCGGCCCGGTTTGCGCGCCGTCAAACTGTAACTGACGACAATAGTCCTCACCAGCCTGTTTAAACGATGACTAACAAAAACCTGGCCGACGCCAAGCGGACTTTGCCATTGCGCCAAGCGCTTGTTCAAAAGCTCGCCGGCGAGGGCGAGACAAGGCGAAAACAGCTGAGAAAGCGGAATGTACGTGTGGTACATGAGCATTTCGAAGCGGTACTCACCGTGTGACGTCTCACGACGCGCAGCAGATCGTAAACAGCTTCTTAGGCGGTTTCCCGCATTTTCAACGCTTCCACGATGTCCACCGCCACAATGCGGCTGACACCCTGCTCCTGCATGGTGACGCCCACCAATTGCTCGGCCATTTCCATGGTCAGCCGGTTATGAGAAATATAGAGAAACTGCGTGCGCTCCGACATCTGCTTGACCAGATCGCAGAAGCGGCTGGTATTGGCGTCGTCCAGCGGCGCGTCCACCTCGTCCAACAGGCAGAACGGCGCGGGATTCAGAGAGAACAGCGAGAACACCAGGCTCATCGCCGTCAACGCCTTTTCCCCGCCGGACAGCAGGTGAATGGTGCTGTTCTTCTTGCCCGGCGGCTGGGCGATGATCTGCACGCCGGCGTCCAGCAAGTCCTCGCCGGTCAGCACCAGTTCGGCGCGGCCGCCGCCGAACAGCGTGGGGAAGAACTCGCGCATCTTGGCGTTGACCGCGTCGTAAGTGGCTTGCAGCATTTCGCGGGTTTCGCCGTCTATCTTGGCGATGGCCTCCTCCAGCGTGGCCATCGCCTGATTCAGGTCCTCGGACTGAGCCGCCAGATAATCGCCGCGCTTCCGGGCTTCGTCCAGTTCTTCCAACGCGGCCAGATTGACCGCGCCCAGGCCTTCCAGCGCGCGCGCCAGCCGCGCGATCTCGGCGGCCAAGGCGTTCGGTTTCACCGCCTCGCTCAAATCGGCCATCAGCGCGGCTTCGTCGGCGCCGGCGCTGGCCAGCTCTTCGGCGAAGCGCTCCATCGCCAGCCGCGCTTCCTGGTGCTTGAGCAACCAGTCCGAGCGCGCTTCGCGCAGCGCCGGCAAAGCGGCGTTGGCTTGCTGTTGTTGATGGGTCAGTTCGCGCAGCTTCTCGGTCAGGCCGTTTAGCCGGTCACGCACCGCGCCCAGACTATGTTCGCGTTGCTCCCGCTCGGCCAGGGCCAGTTGCAAGGCCTCCTCCGGCACCGCCTCCTCCACCGCCTCGGCCTCTTCGGCCAGGGTTTCCAGGCGCTCGGCCAGTTGCTGGTCGCGCTCGTCCAGTTCGCGACCGCGCCGCGCCAGCTCCGCCACCTTCTGCTCGGCGGTGCTCATTTCCAGCTTGATCTCGTGCAGCATGCGCTCGGCGTCGCGGGTCTTGTTGCGCGCCAGTTGCAAGCCGGTTTCGGCGTTGAGCCGGTCCACGCGCATGTCTTCCAGCTGCACCGTCAGTTCTTCCAGCGTCAGCGCCGTCTCTTCGCCCAGCATTTCGGCCTCGGCGATGCTCTGACGCGCCAGTTCGCCCTCTTCGGCGATGCGGCCGCGCTCGGCCTCGATCGCCGCCAGCCGCGCCGCGCCCTGCCGCGCGGCCTGATCCAGCTTGACGTGTTCCAGCGTCGCCGCGTTCAGCTCCGCTTCCAAGCGGGTCAGCGCGCCCTTTTGCGCGCGCACCGCCTCGGCCAGCATGCCGCCGCGGCTTTGCAAGGATTCGCGGCGCCGCTGCAAGGCGTCGATTTCCGGCGACAAGGCGTCCAACCGCGCCTGCGCCGCTTCCAGCAGCGCCTTGCGCGCCATCAGGCCGTCGCCGCTGGCTTCGGCGTGCAGGCAGAGGCTGGCGGCGTAAACGCGGTGGCCCTCCGGCGTCAGCAGGCAGGCGCCGGCCGGCAACTGCCCGCGCATGGCCAAGGCCTCGTCCAGCGAGCCGGCCAGGTAAACGCCGGCCAGCCAGTCCTGCAAGGCCGCCTGGAAGGGCTGGGCGGCGCGCACTTGCTGCAGCAACGTCGGCCACGGGCGCTCGGCCTGCCAATCGCGCGCCGCCGCGCCGTCCGCCAGCGCCAGCGCCGCCGGCGGCGGTTCTCCTTGCAGCGCGGCGGCACGCGCGGCAAGACGCTCGCCCAGCGCCGCCTCCAGCGCCGGCTGCCACTTGGGCTCCACCTGCAGGCTTTGCCACAGCTGCGGCGCCTCGGCCAGGCCGCGGCGCTGCAGCCAGGCGTCCAATTGTTCGCTGGCCGCCTCGCGCGCCAGCATGCTGGCCAGCGCGGCGGCCTCGGCCTCGGCCCGCGCCTGTTCGCTGCGCAGCCCGGCCAGTTGTTCGTCCAGTTTTTCCCGCTCGGCCGCCAGGTCCGCTTGCTTGGCCTCGTCGGCCACCAGCCGGCTGCGCACCGTTTCCAGCGCGCCGCGCGCGCGCTCCGCTTCGGCGGCGGCGGCTTGTTGCTTCTCTTGGTCCGGCAGGTTCAGATCGCTCAGCTCGCGCCGCAATGCGTCTTCCCGGCCGGACAGTTGTTCCAGGTTGCGGCGCTGATGCTCGCCGTTCTGGCGCGCCAGGTCGCGATCGCGGCCGAGCTTGGCCTGCTGCGCGGTCAATCCGTTCAATTGTTGTTCGATGGCTCGGTATTCCGCCTCGGCGGTGGGCAGTTCGTCGGCGCCGTCCTCCAGCGTCATCTGCGCCTCTTCCAGCCGCATCTGCGCTTCTTCCCGCCGCGGCAGCCAATCATCCAGTTCGGCTTTCACCTGGCCGCGGCTTTCGGCCAACACCTGGCGCTCGGTGCGCACGGCGCCCAGTTCGCGGTCGACGCGGGCGCGGTTCTGCTCGCGATGGCGCTGAGCCTCTTCCAGCCGCGCCAGTTGGGCGTTGGCCTCGAACAAGCGCTGTTGCGCCTCGTGCACTTCGTCGCTGGCGGCGAAATGGCTTTCGCGCACGGTCTCGGACTCGGCCTCCACATGGGTGACCGCGGCCTCCAGCGCCGCTTCCTCGGTTTCTATGCGCGCCAGTTCCCCGCGTGCCGCCGCCTCGTTGCGCGCGGCCTCTTCGCGCCGCGCCAAGGCCAGCAGGTTTTGCTTGTGCGTCAGCGTGCCGCGCAGATCGTGGTATTGGGCGGCCACTTCGGCCTGCTCGGACAGCCGCTCCACCTGGCGTTCCAGCTCTTGCCGCAAGTCGGCGATGCGTTCCAGATTGGCGCGGGTGTCCGCGATGCGGTGTTCGGTCTCGCGGCGGCGCTCCTTGTACTTGGACACGCCGGCGGCCTCTTCCAGATAGGCGCGCAATTCTTCCGGCCGCGCTTCGATGATGCGGGAGATCATGCCCTGCTCGATCACCGCGTAGCCGCGCGCGCCCACGCCGGTGCCCAGGAACAGATCGGTGATGTCGCGGCGGCGCACTTGCTGGTTGTTGATGAAGTAACTGGATTCGCCCTGGCGGGTCAGCACCCGCTTGATCGACACTTCCGCGTACTGGCCCCAGGCGCCGGTGAGCGCGCCGTCGCCGTTGTCGAACACCAGTTCCACCGAGGCGCGGCTGACCGGCTTGCGCGTGGACGAACCGTTGAAGATCACGTCCTGCATTGATTCGCCGCGCAGCTGCTTGGCCGAGGATTCGCCCAATACCCAGCGCACCGCGTCTATCACATTGGACTTGCCGCAGCCATTGGGGCCGATCACCGCCACCAGTTGGCCGGGCACGGCAATGCTGGTGGGGTCGACGAATGACTTGAAACCGGCAAGCTTGATGTGGGTGAGACGCAAAATGTCCTCGCAATGGCTGGGCGAAAATCGGCATTTTAGCAGTTGCCCGCCTTCGCCGCGCGTCGCGCGCGGACCTGTTGCGCGTCGCGCAGCCGCATCTACCCGGCCCGCCGACTTATGCCATAATGGCCGCATGGAACCGCTATCGTTGTCCAATCAATTCTTGATCGCCATGCCCAATATGGCGGACCCGCTGTTTTCGCGCTCGCTGGTCTTCGTCTGCGAGCACGGCGAGCACGGCGCCATGGGCCTGATCGTCAACAAGCCTTCCGGCATCGCCATGGCGCAGTTGTTCGATCAGATCGATCTGCCGCTGGACGGCGACTCGCTGCGCGCCGAGCCGGTCTACTTCGGCGGACCGGTTCAGCCGGACCGGGGTTTCGTGCTGCACATGCCGGTGGGCAATTGGCAATCCAGCCTGCTAGTCACCGACGACATCGCGCTGACCACGTCCAAGGACGTGTTGATCGCGGTGTCTGAAAACCACAAGCAGCCGGACCGCATGCTGATCACCCTGGGCTATTCCGGCTGGAGCGCCGGCCAGCTGGAGCAGGAGATCGCCGACAACGGCTGGCTGACGGTGCCGGCCCGGCCGGACATCATCTTCGGCCTGCCCTGCGAAGAACGCTACGACGCCGCGATGGCGCTGCTGGGCTTCGATCCCTCGCTCTTGTCCACGGATGTCGGCCATGCCTGAAGGTTGTGCTTTGGCATTCGATTTCGGCGAGCGCCGCATCGGCGTCGCCGTCGGGGACACCCTGCTCGGCATTCCCCACCCGCTCATCACCATAGACACGGAAATCAACGACGCGCGCTTCGCCGCCATCGCCGCCTTGATCGCGGAATGGCAGCCGGCGCAGCTGGTGGTGGGGCTGCCTATGCACATAGACGGCACCGAACACCAGATGACGCAGCTGGCGCGCCGCTTCGCCAACCGGCTCAAGGGCCGCTACGGCCTGCCGGTGTGGCTGGTGGACGAAAGGCTGACCTCGGTGGTGGCCGAATCCATGCTGGAAGAAGCCGGCGTGCGCGGCCGCAAGCAAAAGCCGGCGCTGGACCAGGTGGCGGCCCAGGCCATTCTGCTAACCTGGTTCGAGCATCCCGGCCAGGCCGTCTGAGCCCATCATGAAATTCTCGCCGCAAGCCCGGGTCAGCGCGCTGATGCTGGCCTTTCTCGCCAGCCTGCTGGGCTTGATCGCGGTCTTGCTGACGCCCAGCCATCAATTGCGCGAATGGCGCAACGCGCCGGGCCACGTGGAAAGCAGCCGCATGCTGGTGGTGTCCAGCGACGAGCATCCCGATCAGCTGTACTGGCAGCCGCATGTGCAATACCTGTACACGGTGCGCGGCCAGGTCTACCACAGCGACCGGCTGTTCGCCGTCGACGGCGCCCTGCCGGGCGACCGCAGCAACGCCGACGATCTGACGCGGCGCTTCCCCTCCGGCAAGGCGATCACCGTCTACTACAATCCGCGCAGCCCCGCCGAATCCGTGCTGATCAAGGGCGGCGACAGCGATATCGGCAGCGCCAAATTCATCCTGGCGGCGCTGAGCGCGCTGTTCGGCTGGGCGCTGCTGTACCGGCTGCGGGCCAAGCTGCCGCTGCCGCGCCGGCGCATTCACCGAGGCATCCGCGCCCCATGAGCGAAAAAGTCATCGCCCTGCTGGTCATCGCCATCGGCGTGGCCGTTTCCGCCTATCTCTGGCAGCAGTCCGCCAAGGCCCAGCAAGCCGCCGGCTGGCCCAGCGTCGCCGGCAAGATCGTCTCCAGCGAAGTGGACTGGCGCCACGCGCGCGGCGGCGACAGCTCGGACCGTCGGGAATACCGCGCCATCGTGCGCTACGAATACCGCGTGGCCGACGGCGTCCACCGCGCCGAGCGGCTGCGCTTCCCCAACCCCGGCTACGGCAGCAGCGACGAGCAGGCGCGAGAGATCGTGCAACGCTATCCGGCGGGCAAGACCGTGCCGGTGTTCTACAACCCGCAGAATCCCGAAGAAGCCTGCCTGGAGCCGGGCAAACACTGGTCGGCATGGCTGGCCCAGGCCGTTGGCGCGCTGGTGGTCCTTGTCGGCCTGTTCTTGCTGCGGCGCTGAATTCGGACCCGCCCCCAAGCGACGAACGGCGAAAACCGTCCGCCTGCGCCTATCATTACAAAGTCATCTTTCATTACGCCGACGATATCTGTTTTAATTTTTGGCGTAAGCGCTGACAAGAAATGACATTGCCGTCACAATGTCGCCCCAATCCCGAACTTCGAGCCGTTGACCCGATGACACGCGCGCTGTCGACATTGCTGCTGCTGTGCCTGCTCTTGGCCGGCGGCGTCGCGCATGCCGGCTTCCGGACCTTCAGCGAACGGGACGCCGCCGTCTATTGCAGCGCCGACGCCGGCCTGGACATAGACCGCGTCGCCAGCGCCGGCTGGCAGACGCGTTTCCAGCCGCTGCCGGACGGCAAACTGGCGCGCGGCTACGGGCACGACACCTGCTGGCTGCGGCTCAAGCTAAGCGATGTGCCGCCCCGGCCCTGGCTGGAGCTGATTCCCAGCTATTTGGCGCGGCTAAGCCTGTATCAGCGGCTGCCGGACGGCGGCTGGCAACAGCGGGACATCGGTTCCTGGCGTCCGGTGTCCGCGATGGAGCTGCCGCTGATCGCCGCCAGCTTTTCCCTGCTGCCGCATGAGCAAACGGTCTTCGTCAAAGTCCAGTCGCTGGCCTTGAACGCGCAGCCGCGCCTGTGGAGCGAGGCGGAACTGGCCGCCCACAACAATCAGCGCCTGCTGCAATTGGGTCTGATCTACGGCTATATGCTGACCATGGTGCTGATCGCGCTGGCGGCCTGGCTTATCACCCGCCGGGCACAGCACGCCAAGCTGTTCGGCTACATCCTGGCGGTGGCCTGCCACCGCTTCGCCACCGACGGCATGGCCCGCCTGCTGCTGTTTCCGGAACAGCCCCAGATCGCGCTGCTGTGCAATTACGTCGGTCTGGGCGCCGCCGTCATGCTGGGCTGCGCCTATTTCGCCCATCTGCTGGAGCTGAAGCGCGACTACCCCCGCACCTACCGGCTATACCAGCTGCAGGCCGCCGCCGGCGCCGCCACCGTGCTGTGCGCCTTGTTCTGGCCCTTTGGCCTCGCTTACAGCATTCCGGTCACCCTCTACGCCATCATCGTCATCAATCTGCTGACCCTGCCGGTCTGCTGGCGGCTGTGGCGGCGCAACGACAGCGGCGACCGCCTGATCGCGCTGCATCTGCCCACCAATCTGGCGCTCAACATCCCCGCGCTGCTATTGCATCTGGGACACATCCCCTATCAATCCTGGATCCAGGAATACGGCCGCCTGGCCGATCTGCCGCCCATCACTCTGCTCTACATCGGCCTGTTCCTGCGCATGCGCACGCTGGAGCGCGAACGCATCGAGGCGCTGCATCAGGCCAGCCAGGCCCAGGCCGACAGCCTGCGTCAGCGCGAGGCGCGCGAAGAGCAGGCCGATCTGCTGGCGATGATCACCCATGAAATCCGCACCCCTGTGGCCATCATCGACGCCGCCAGCAGCAGCCTGCGCCTGCTGGAAGAGGACGCGCCGGCGCCGCCGGTGCTGGCGCAGCGGCAGGCGCGCCACGAACGCATCCAGCGCGCCTTGCAGCGGATGCAGGAATTGATGCGGCTGGCCGAGCAGCACGGCCGCGCCGATGTGAGCGACGCCGGCCTGCACAACCGCCCGCTGGATTTGCTGGAGCTGACCCGACGCAGCCTGGAACAACTGGACGCGGACGCGCAGCGGCGCTTCTGGCTGCAAAGCGGCGGCGCGCGCATGCCGCTGTGCGGCGACGACCAATTGCTGACGATGCTGCTGCAGAACCTGATGGAAAACGCCCTGAAATACGCGCACCCGGACACGCCCATCCAGATCGGCGTCCACCGCCTCGCCGACCGCATCGTCTGGCAAATCAGCGACTACGGCCCCGGCATCGCGCCAGGCCAGGAAGAAGCGATTTTCCAGCGCTTCACCCGCTTGGCGGAAACCAGCAACCGCCCCGGCCTGGGACTGGGCCTGCACCTGGCGCGGCGCATCGCCGTCCAACACGGCGGCGAGCTGGGCCTGGACCCTCACTGGCCGCACGGCGCCAGCTTCATCTTGCATCTACCGAAAGCCGCTCATGACGCACATAGCCTTGCTTGAAGACAACCCGGACCTGCGCGAAGAGCTGCTGTTCCAGCTCAAGCGCTGCGGCTACCAGGCCACCGGCCTCGCCTGCGGCCAGGAGCTGGAACGGCATCTGGCCGAACATCCCTGCCGGCTGCTGATACTGGACTTGGGCTTGCCCGATATCGACGGCATGGCGCTGAGCCGGCGGCTGCGCGCCAGCCACCCCGGCCTGGGGCAAGTCATGCTCACCGCGCGCGGCGCGCTGGACGACAAGGTGCAGGGCCTGCAGCAAGGTGCCGACGCCTATCTGGTCAAACCGACGCCGCTGGCGGAATTGCTGGCCACGCTGGCCAGCGTGCTGCGGCGGCTGGACGGCGACGCGGCGGAGCGCGCCGACGGCTGGCGTTACCACGCCGCCAACCGCACGCTGACCGCGCCCAACGGCCAGCAGCTGCACCTGACCCATGCGGAACATCAGGTGATGAGCACGATGCTGCGGCGCGCGCCGGAACCGGCGCACCGTCGCGAACTGGCGGAGGCGCTGGGCGCCAATTATCTGCACTACGACGAACGCAGACTGGAAACCCTGATCAGCCGCCTGCGGCGCAAGCTCAGCGGCATCGCGCCGCAACACAACCCCATCCTGGCGGCCAGAGGCGTGGGCTATGGCTTCAGCGAGCCCTGCCAGCCGCTTTGAGGCGGCAAAAAAAACGCGGCCCGCAATGGGCCGCGCTTGGGCGGAGCAAGAAGGGACGCAGGCTCAGCGGCGGCCGGACTTCTTGCTGTCCCTCTCCTGTTGCCGGGCTTCGCGTTCGGCGGCGCGGATGGCGGCCAATTCCTTAGCGCGCTTTTCCCAGGCCAGCCATTCTTCCGGCCGTTCCAGCGTGATGCGGCCGATATTGCCGTCGCGGAAATCGGTCAGCACGATCTCGGCCGCCTTCTGCACATTGATCTTGCCGCCGGACTGCACCGCGCCGCGCTTGCGGCCTATCATTTCCAGCACCTGCCAATCCTGCTGACCGGCGATGTCGTCCAGCTTGTAGCGCGCGCTCAGCTCCGCCGTGTAGTGCTGCATCAGATACTTGAGCAGCTCCAACGCCACTTCCTCTTCATCCATCGCGTTGCGGCCCACCGCGCCGCTGGCCGCCAGATTGTAGCCGCCCTCTTCCACCTCGATCTTGGGCCACAGCATGCCCGGGGTGTCGAACAACTCCACGTCGTCGGCCAGGATGATGCGCTGCTCGTTCTTGGTGACGCCGGGCATATTGCCGGTCTTGGCCACCTTGCGGCTGCTCATGCTGTTGATCAGCGTGGACTTGCCCACATTGGGAATGCCGCAGATCAACACCCGCAGCGGCTTTTCCAGGCCGCCGCGCGTCGGCGCCAGCTCGCGGCAGGCGGCCACCAGCTTTTGCGCCGGCGCGCGCTCGCCGGCGTCCATGCCCAGCGCCTGGGTGTTTTTCTTAGCGCGATACCAGTCCAGCCACTGCTGGGTGGCGGCGGCGTCGGCCAAGTCCTGTTTGTTCAGGATCATCAGCCGCGGCTTGCCCTTGGCCATGCGCGCCAGCATGGGATTGGCGCTGGAAGCCGGCAGCCGCGCGTCCAGCATTTCAATGACCACGTCGATGTCTTTCAATCGCTCGGCCACATCCTTCCGGGCCTTGTTCATATGGCCGGGGAACCATTGGATTGCCATGCTTCTAGCGCTTTCTTATCGGATCAAGTAGATAGGTTAGGCCATTATGGTCCAGCTCCTGCATCAATTGCAGCAGGCGGCCAATTTCGCCGGGAGGAAAGCCTTCGCGGGCGAACCAGTTCAGATAGTTGCCGGGCAGGTCGCAGATCAGCGTGCCCTTGTGTTTGCCAAACGGCATGGCCCGGGTCACCAGGCTTTGCAAATCATCGGCTTGCATTGCGCCTCTCGTTCAAACAGCCTGCGCATTGTGCCAAAACCGCAGCCCGCTGGCCATGCCCGCGCCCCTGGCTTGACATGGCGCAAGCGCCGGCCGGGTTTTGCTGGGGGCCGCCAGGCGCGCGGTTTAGCATGTAGGCGGCTTTCAAAAACCAGCGGCTCGCCGGCCGCCCATTTTCCGGTTCGCGCAGAACCTTGCCGGGCGCCGGGCATTGCATATGCCCGCGCCCGCTCTTTTTGTCCGGAGGCCGCTCACTCCGGCATCGGTTTGCCGTCGTTGAAATTCAGGAAACCGCGCACGATGCGGTACACGTACCACACCCAGGTAACGCCCAAAATCACGAAGCCCACCAGGATCCAGGCCAGCGCCACGCCCAACACGGTGCCGAGCAAGGCCCACCAGAAGGTGCGGATCTGCCAGCTGAAATGGCTTTCATAGCGCGTGCCGCGCACATCGTCGCGCTTGACGTAGTTGATGATCACCGCCACCAAGCCGGTCAGGCCGACAAACAGGCTGATTGCCTGCAGGATATAGACCACCAGGGTCAGATTATTCAGTTTGCGTTCGTCTTCTTGCGTGATCACGTCCATGGACATCATGCCTCCCCGGCTCAAAATTTATGCTAAACAATTATCAAGATACCCTAGCCAGCAGCGCTTGCAAGCGCTGTTCGCAATGCCGCGTCAACGCCGCTTCCCCTCTGCCGCCGGCCAGGGCCAGCGCCACCTCGGCGCTGCGGCTCCAGGCCTGCAAACACGATTCGCCGCCGGCGTCCGCCACCAGAATGGGCAAGGCCGGCGCGAACGGCAGGCCGATCTGTTCCGACCAGGCGCGGCAGCGGCGGTTCGCCAGATCCAGCCGGGCAAAGCTCTCCGCCGTCACCAGCACGTGGCTGAGGCCCAGCAGCAGAATGCGCGCGGCCAGCCAATCCGCCGCGTCGGCCAGCCGCGCCGGCGTCTCCCCGCTCCGTTCGCGCCAGCGTTGCGCGGCCAACAGCATGGCCATCGCGCGCAGCTGCGGCAGCCGGCTTTCCAGCACGCCGCCGTCGCGCCGCGCGGCGGCCATCCACGCGGCGTCCGGCGCCGGGCGGTTGGCGTAGCGTTCGCCGTCGGTCAACACTTTCACCGGAACGGCGTCGCTGGGACACAGCAGGGACCAAGACTGGCGCGCGATTTGCGCGGCATCGCTGACTTCATTCATGGAACGGACCTCCTGGGGTCTGGCCTGGCTTCCGGAGGTCATGTATTTCGGGGAGGAAAAACAAATGCCGCCGGTAGCGCGGCGGCATTTATCGGGAATCTTTACTAGTGCTGGGTCAATCTTTCAGTCCACAGCCATCCCTTGGCGCCGCCGGTGTGCGGTACCAAT
Source organism: Chromobacterium sp. FG22 (assembly GCF_057809415.1). Classification (NCBI taxonomy): domain Bacteria; kingdom Pseudomonadati; phylum Pseudomonadota; class Betaproteobacteria; order Neisseriales; family Chromobacteriaceae; genus Chromobacterium; species Chromobacterium sp. FG22. Next base: position 28,726 of record NZ_JBMDJX010000030.1, read on the forward strand.
AAAAATAGCTGTTGAAGAAGGCGAAAGATTGGGTCATGTCGTGCATGCTGCCAACAATAGGCCCGGCTTGTCAAGAAAAACCCCGGAGCATGCTCCGGGGTTTCGCCAGACCATCCCGCTTACATATTGGGATAGTTGGGGCCGCCGCCGCCCTCAGGCACGGTCCAGACGATGTTCTGGGTCGGGTCCTTGATGTCGCAGGTCTTGCAGTGCACGCAGTTCTGCGCGTTGATCTGCAAGCGCGGCTCGCCCTCTTCGCGGCCGACGATCTCATACACCCCGGCCGGGCAGTAGCGTTGTTCCGGCGCGTCGTACTTGGCCAGATTGAACTGCACCGGCACGCTGGCGTCCTTCAGCTTCAGATGCGGCGGCTGGTCTTCGCCGTGATTGGTGTTGGAAATGAACACCGAGGACAGACGGTCGAAGGTCAACACCCCGTCCGGCTTGGGATAGGCGATGGGCGCGCACTCGTCGGCCGGCTTCAGGCTCTGATGGTCGGCCTGGTGGTGGCGCAGCGTCCACGGCGCCTTACCGCGGAACAAAAAGGTGTCCAGCGCCGAATAAATCATCGCCGGCCACAGACCCCAGCGGAACGACGGCCGGATATTGCGCACCCGGTGCAGTTCCTCGTGCAGCCAGCTTTGCTTGAATTTCTGGCTGTAGGCGGTGGCTTCGCGCGCCGGCTGTTCCTGGCCCAGCAGTTCGAACACCGCTTCCGCCGCCAGCATCGCCGACTGCATCGCGGTATGGGTGCCCTTGATCTTGGGCACGTTGAGGAAGCCGGCGGTGTCGCCCACCAGCAGGCCGCCGGGGAAGGTCAGCCGCGGCAGGCTTTGCAGGCCGCCCTCGGTCAGCGCGCGCGCGCCGTAAGACAGCCGGCGGCCGCCTTCGAACACCTTGCGGATGGCCGGATGGGTCTTGAAGCGCTGGAATTCATCGAACGGCGACAGATAGGGGTTCTGGTAATCCAGGCCGATGACGAAGCCGACCACCACCTGATTATTGTCCAGGTGGTACATGAAGGAGCCGCCGTAGGTGGCGGTGTCCACCGGCCAGCCCACGGTATGGGTGATGCTGCCCGGCTGATGCAGTTCCGGCCGCACCTCCCACAATTCCTTGATGCCGATGCCGTAGGTTTGCGGATCGGCGCCGTCGTGCAGGCGGAAACGCTCGAACAGCGTCTTGGTCAAGGAGCCCCTACAGCCTTCGGCGAAGATGGTCTGCTTGGCCCACAGCTCCATGCCAGGTTGCCAGGCGTCGGTTTTCTCGCCGTCCTTGCCGATGCCCATATCGCCAGTGGCCACGCCCTTGACCGAGCCGTCCTCGTGATAGAGCACTTCGGCCGCGGCAAAGCCGGGGTAGATTTCCACGCCCAGTTCCTCGGCCTGCTGGCCGAGCCAGCGACAGAAATTGCCGAGGCTGACGATGTAGTTGCCGTGATTATGCATCTGCGGCGGCGTCGGCAATTGGATGGATTCGGTTTCGGTCAGCAACAGGAAACGGTCGGACTTGGCCTCGGTGTTCAGCGGCGCGCCTTTTTCCTTCCAGTCCGGGATCAGCTCATTGAGCACCCGCGGTTCGATCACCGCGCCGGACAGGATGTGGGCGCCGATTTCCGAGCCCTTCTCCAATAGACAGACGCTGATCTCCCGGCCCTGCTCCGCCGCCAGCTGCTTCAGGCGAATCGCCGCGGTCAGCCCGGAGGGGCCGCCGCCGACGATCACCACATCGTATTCCATGTAATCGCGTTCCACTGCATCTCCTTAATCGCGCGCCGGGTTCAAAAGCCCCGCTACCGCATGCATGTTGCATGGCGCGCGATCAAAAATCAAACAACCGTTTAAAAACTGTCAGACGCCCGACCGCCGGCCGCCCGTCTGACTTCAATCTGTAAAGGCTCACCCTGTTGCAAATGCACATCGCGCTGCGGGAAGGGCAGCTCGATGCCGGCCTTGGCCAGCGCGCCGTCTATCATGTGACGCAGATCGCTGGCCACCAGCACGGAATCGGCGTCGCCGATGTCCAGCCAGTACTCCAGCTCGAACTCCAGCGCGTCGGCGCCGAAGTTGCTGAACAACACCCGCGGCGGCGGCTCCTTGAGCACCAGGCCGTGTCGCTCCGCCTCCGCCAGCAATAGATTGCACACCTCGCGCGGCGGGCTGCCGTAAGCCACGCCGATGGCGATTTTCCGGCGAATCCGCCGGTTGCTGTAAGTCCAGTTGGTCACCGCGCTCTCCACGAAGGTGGAGTTGGGGATCAGCGTCTCGATGCCGTCGCCTGCGCGCACCACCGAAGAACGCAGCCCTATGCTGCTGACGGTGCCGCTGATGCCGCCGACCTGGACAAAGTCGCCCACTTTCAGCGGCCGCTCCACCAAGAGCATCACGCCGCTGATCAGGTTCTTCAGCAGGTTCTGAGTGCCGAAGCCGATGCCGATCGCCAGCGCGCCGCCCAGAAAGGCGAACACCGTCAGCGGAATCTTGACCAGATTGAGCGCGAACACCACCAGCAGGGCGATCACGCAGACATAACTCCAGCGCCACCAGATATTGGCGGCGGCCTCGCTGAAGCCCAGCCTATGCGTGGCCAAGCGCCGCAAAGCGCGCAGCAGCGCGGTGCTGGCGGCGTAGCCTATCAGCAGCACCAGGATGGCGCCCAGACTCTTGCCTATGGTCACGCTGCGGGTGGCCTGCACTTTCTGGCCGTTGATCTCCACGCTGTCGTCGGCGCTGAACAGTTCATAATTCCACAGCGCCCGCGCCGCCTGCAACACGCGCTCGCTCAGCCGGCGGGACACCTCCTGCGGCGTGCCCTCCGCCGGCGCGCCGACGTCGAACTCCTGCTGCAACAGCAGAATGCCGGTCAAGGCCGCCTGCACCGGCTGTTGGGCGGCGTTGACGATGTCCAGCCGCTGGCGCAGCAGTTGCAGCATCGCCAGCGCGTGGCCGCCGCCGCGGTCCAGGCCGACTTCATGCTGCACGTCCGCCATCTTGGCCATGGTCAGCTCCGCCTCTTTTTGCAGGTAATCGCGCACCGCGCCCAATTCCTCGCCGGCCTGACGGCTGGCGCTGGCCACCTCGGCCAGATTGGCCGCCTTGCCGGCGTACAACTGGTAGCGGTACTCCCAGATGCCGCCCTCCTGCGAGTTCGCCTCCTGACGGATGCGCATCAGCTGCACCGCGAGGTCGCTATTGTCCAGAGCCTGGCGCTGCTCGACTGTGCGCTGGGTCAAATCCTGTAACAGCGCGGCCTGCGCCGGCGCGTCCTTTTTCTGCTTCAGGGCCGCCAACTGCCGCTCCAGTTCCTCCAGCTCGGCCTTGACCCGGCGGCGGCGCTGCTCGTGCGCGCTCATCTCCCGCTCCAGGCGCAGGCGTTCCTCTCCCAAGCGCCGTTGCACCCCGTCCAGCTCCGCCGGCTGGAAACGGACCTGTTTGCCGACGCCGTCCAGTTGCTTCCGCCACAAGTCCAACTGCGCCTGCAAGGTCTGCTGACGGATGCGCAGCACCTGCCCCAAGGCGTCGAACTGCAGCAGTTCCGACGCGCTGATGTCGCGGCGCCAGCGCGCGCCGTCCATCCGCCAGCGCAGCGCCTCGGCCTCGCCGGCCGCGGCCCCTTCCAACTGCTCCCGCGCCTGGCGCAGACTCACCTCGTTGAGCTTGAGGCTGTTGCGCATCGCCTCCTGCATCTGCGACAACATCAGTTGCTGCGCCTGCTGGGTATCCTTTTCCCAGCCGCCGGTCTGCAGGCGGCTGCGCAAGCCCTCCACCAAGGACACCGGATAAGGGCCGGCTTGCGCAAAGCCGCTCCAGTTGCGCAAGGCCTCTTCGGCCTCGGCTTGCTGCCTCAGCCTCTGGTCGCGTTCCCCCGCAAGATCCAGCTGCCAGGCGTAAGACGCCACCAAGCGTTCCAGCAAGGCGCGGCGAAACAACAGCTCGCCCGGGGTGACGCCGGCCGGCAACTTGTCCAGCTTGATGGTTTCCAATTGATCCAGCGCCTGCTGCGCCTCGGACAGCTTGTCCGCCACGCTGACCGCGGGCGCCGAAGCCGCCGGCTTGGCCGCGGGTTTGGACGCGGCCGGCAAGGCGGCGTAAGCCCCGGCGCAGGACAAGAGCCCGGCAAACAGGCAACAGACGGCAAAGAAGCGGCTCTTCACGCTAGGCATTTCATTGAACAAGCGGTGGACCTTGCCCCGGCGCAGACCGCCGGCGGCAACTCGACGGCGCATTTTCGCACGAATCCGCGCGCGGCACCCAGGCCCAAACCATGCCAAAGGCATGTACTCGTCTCAGATCACGCCCGCCCCACGCAGGCGGGCAATGTCCTCGGCGCCGTAGCCGGCCTTCTCCAGCAAGGCGTCGGTGTGCTGGCCCAGCCGGGGCGGCGCCTCGCGATATTGCGGCGGCGTGTCCGACAGTTTGATCGGGCAGGCCACCAGGGGCACGGCCTGGCCGTCCAGACCCGGCAGTTCGATCTGCATCTGACGATGCCGGATTTGCGGATCGGCGAAGGCCTCGTCCACGGTATTGATCGGTCCGCAGGGCACGCCGGCCTGATCCAGCCGCGCCAGCCAGGCGTCGCGCGGCTGAGCCAGGAAGCCGGCGGCCAGCAAGGGCACCAGCTCGTCCCGGTGCGCGACGCGCTGCGGATTGCTGGCGAAACGGGCGTCGTCGGCCAGTTCCGGCCGGCCTATCAGCTCGCACACCGAGCGGAACTGGCGGTCGTTGCCGCAGGCCAGGATGAAGTGGCCGTCGCCGGCGCATTTGAATACTTGGTAGGGCACGATATTGGGATGGGCGTTGCCCAGGCGCGGCGGCACCGCGCCGCCCACCAGCCAGTTCATATTGACGTTGGCCAGCATCGCCAGCGCGCAGTCGAACAAGGCCATATCGATATGCTGGCCGCGCCCGCTGCCTTGCCGCGCCCACAGCGCGGCCTGGATCGCGTTGGCGGCGTAGAGTCCGGTGAACAGATCGGTGACCGCCACGCCCACCTTGTGCGGCTCTCCGTCGGCCGGGCCGGTGATGCTCATCAGGCCGGACATGCCCTGCACGATATAGTCGTAGCCGGCCATCTGCGCGTACGGCCCGTCCTGGCCGAAGCCGGTGACCGAGCAATACACCAGCCGCGGGTTGAGTTCGGCCAGGCTGGCGTAGTCCAGCCCGTACTTGGCCAGCCCGCCCACCTTGTAGTTTTCAATCAGCACGTCGGCGTCGGCGGCCAGCCGGCGGACGATCTCCTGCCCCTCCGGCTTGGCGATGTCCACGGTCAGCGATTTCTTGCCGCGGTTGGCGCACAGAAAATAAGCGGCGGTGCCGTCCGGCAGGCTGGGCGGCGCCCATTGCCGGGTATCGTCGCCGCAGCCCGGGCGCTCCACCTTGATCACTTCCGCGCCCAGGTCGGCCAGCAACTGGCCGGTCCACGGCCCCGCCAATACCCTGGACAAATCCAATACCTTGATGCCTTCCAGCGCGCCCGTCATCTGCGTCTCCCGATACATGCAACCCATCGAAAAAAAAGCGGCCCGGCAAGCCGGGCCTCCAAGGACAGACAGGAATAACGGCGCGGCCGGCCTCCCGGCCGCGCCGGCTTATCAGGCAAACGCCTGAATACCGGTCTGGGCTCGGCCCAGAATCAAGGCATGCACATCGTGCGTGCCTTCGTAAGTGTTGACCGCCTCCAGGTTCATCACATGGCGGATCACGTGGAATTCGTCGGCGATGCCGTTGCCCCCGTGCATATCGCGCGACAGCCGGGCGATGTCCAGCGCCTTGCCGCAGTTGTTGCGCTTGATCAGCGAGATCATTTCCGGCGCGGCCTTGCCTTCGTCCATCAGGCGTCCCACGCGCAGCGCCGCGTGCAGGCCCAGGGCGATCTCGGTCTGCATATTGGCCAGTTTCAGCTGGATCAATTGATTGGCGGCCAGCGGACGGCCGAACTGCTTGCGGTCCAGCGTGTACTGGCGCGCCGCGTGCCAGCAGAATTCGGCGGCGCCCAGCGCGCCCCAGGCGATGCCGTAGCGCGCCTTGTTCAGGCAGCCGAACGGCCCCTTCAAACCCTTGACCCCCGGCAGGATGGCGTCTTCCGGCACCAGCACGTCGTCCATCACGATCTCGCCGGTGATGGAGGCGCGCAGCGAGAACTTGCCGTGGATCTTGGGCGCGGACAGCCCGGCCATGCCCTTCTCCAGCACAAAGCCGCGGATTTCGTCTTCGTCATCCTTGGCCCAGACCACGAACACATCGGCCTGCGGGCTGTTGGTGATCCACATCTTGCTGCCGTTGAGCAGATAGCCGCCGTCCACTTTGCGCGCCCGCGTCTTCATGCTGGCCGGGTCCGAGCCGGAGTCCGGTTCGGTCAGGCCGAAACAGCCCAGCCATTCGCCGCTGGCCAGCCGCGGCAGGTATTTATCCTTCTGCGCGTCCGAGCCGTAGGCCCAGATCGGATGCATCACCAGGCTGGACTGCACGCTCATCGCCGAGCGGTAGCCGGAATCCACCCGCTCCACTTCGCGCGCCACCAGGCCGTAGGCCACGTGGTTGAGGCCGGCGCAGCCATAGCCTTCTATGGTGCAGCCGAGCAGGCCGAGCTCGCCCATCTCGTTGATGATTTCGCGGTCGAAGCGTTCTTCGCGGTTGGCGCTCAACACCCGCGGAAACAACTTGTCCTGACAGTAGTCATGGGCGCTCTGCTGCACCATGCGTTCTTCTTCACTCAGGCATTCGGCCAAAAGCAAAGGATCGTCCCAGCTGAACGGCGCGCGACTGGAGGGGGCTGCCATAGGTTCTGTCTCCGCGTTACTTGTTCCGCATTGCGGAACTTGGTTTCACATTGCAGAATAGGCTAATCGCCGCCTGGACGGATGTAAAGCGTTTTTGCGAAACTCGACGCCCGCCCCCGGCGCGCAACCCAAGCGGAGGCTCACGAGACAAGATGGATTCAATGGATTTGGAAACGGACAAGGACAGGCTGTTCGTCACCGCGCTGGCGCGCGGACTGGAAGTGCTGGCGGCGTTTCGCCCCGGCGAACTGGCGCTGTCCAATCAGGAGCTGGCCAAACGCACCGGCCTGCCCAAATCAACAGTGTCGCGTTTGAGCTACACTCTGACCCGCCTGGGCTATCTGGCGCAGGACGAAGCCAGCGGCCACTACCGGCTGGGACTGGCGGTGCTGGCCTTGGGCTCCACGGTGCTCGCCAGCTACGATATCCGCCAGATCGCCGGGCCGCTGATGCGCGAGTTCGCGCTGGAGCAAGGCCTGTCCATCAGCCTGGCGCTGCGCGACGGCAGCGATATGGTGTATCTGGAAACCTGCCGCAGCCCGGCCCGCATTTCGGTGCAATTGACCGTGGGCTCGCGGGTGCCCCTGGCCACCACCGCCATCGGCCGCGCTTATTACGCCGGCTTGCCGGCGGCGGAGCAGCCCAAGCTGCAAGCACTGCTGGCCGCGCGCTACGGCGCGGAGTGGCCGGAAATAGGCGCGCGCCTGGAGGAGGCCCGCCAGGCCTATCTGCGCCAGGGTTATTCAGCGTCTTTCGGAGAATACGAACCGGATGTGATGGCCGTGGGCGTGCACTTGGCCGTGCCCGGCCAGGCGCCGATGGCCTTGAACGCCAGCGGCCCGGCCTTCGCCTTGAGCGAAGGCGCGATGCGCGAACGCATCGCGCCGGCCTTGAAGGCCTTGCGTCAGCGGCTGGCGCCGCTGGGCTGAGCGCACGGCTCCGTTCGCCGGGCTCAGGCGGACTGGATGTAATGGACCAGGTGGTTGATCACCTGCTCCTGCTCTTCGATGGTGGCGCGTACCAGGTCGCCGATCGACAACATGCCCATCACGTCGCTGCCTTCCAACACCGGCAGGTGGCGAATGCGCTTTTCCGTCATCAGGCCCATGCAGTCGTCCAACGTCTGGCTGGGCGTCACGTAGACCACGCGGCTGGTCATGATGTCGCGCACCTTGGTGCCGGCCGAGGTGCGGCCCTGCAATACGATGCGCCGCGCGTAGTCTCGCTCGGAGAAGATGCCGACGATGCCGCCCTCCTCCATCACCAGCACCGCGCCGATGTCGTTTTCCGCCATCACCTGCAAGGCCTGGAACACCGTGCTGTCCGGGTTCACGTAGACCAAGGCTCGGTTTGGCTTGCTGTCCAACAACTGTCTTACCGTTTGCATGCATGTCCCCTTTCAAACCGGCAATCCGGCCGTTCCCGTGGCCCCGCCCGCCGCTTGGCGACGCGGACGAGCGCCTACCAATCCACTATAGCGCAGGCTGCGGCGCCTCGGTAAGCGCGCGGCGCCCTGCCGGGGCGGAGCCTCGCCTCAAGCCCGGATCATGGTGCCGACGCCGGCGTCGGTCAGGATCTCCAGCAATAGCGCATGCGGCACGCGGCCATCGATGATGTGCACCGCGTTGACGCCGTTGCGCGCCGCGTCCAAGGCCGAGCTGATCTTGGGCAGCATGCCGCCGTGTATGGTGCCGTCGGCGAACAAGCCGTCCACCTGCTGCGCCGACAGCCCGGTCAACAGCTTGCCGTTCTTGTCGAGCACGCCCGGAGTATTGGTCATCAGCACCAGTTTTTCCGCGCCCAGGGTCTCCGCCAGCTTGCCGGCCACCAGATCCGCGTTGATGTTGTAGGCCTCGCCGTCTTCGCCAACGCCTATCGGCGCCACCACCGGGATGAAGTCCTGACTGTCCAGCAAGGACACCAGCGCCGGATCGATGCTGGAGATTTCGCCCACCTGGCCGATGTCGATCTCATCGTCGGTCTCGGACTTCAAATACATCTTGCTGGCGCGAATGAAATGCCCGTCCTTGCCGGTCAGGCCCACGGCCTTGCCGCCGTGCTTGTTGATCAGAGACACGATCTCCTTGTTCACCAGGCCGCCCAGCACCATTTCCACCAGGTCCATGGTATCCGAGTCGGTCACGCGCATGCCCTGGATGAACTCGCCCTGCTTGCCAACGCGGTTCAGCAGCTCGTTGATCTGCGGTCCGCCGCCGTGCACCACCACCGGGTTGATGCCCACCAGCTTGAGCAACACCACGTCCTTGGCGAAGCCCTCTTTCAAAGCCGCGTCGGTCATCGCGTTGCCGCCGTACTTGATGACCAGGGTCTTGCCAGCGAAACGGCGGATATAGGGCAGGGCTTCGGCAAGAATCAGGGCTTTTTCTGCTGCGTCGGTCGGCACGGCGTTCTCCATGGTTGCGCCGGCCGTTGCCGGCCGGCGAGATGACGGTTCTGACCCAATGGTCTGATCTGTTGCATTTTAATCAAGCTTGTTAATGAACTGTGATTTATTAATTGCAGAACAACGGCATTATGCAATACAGTCCACATCATTAATGAACCAGAATTCAGCTATATCGCCATGGCCCAAGCCCCCGCCTCGCGCTGGCAGCGCAAAAAAGACGCCCGTCCCAGCGAAATCCTGGACGCCGCGCTGGCCCTGTTCGTAGAGAAAGGCTTCAGCGCCACCAAGATGGAAGACATCGCCCGCGCCGCCGGCGTGACCAAGGGCACGCCCTATCTGTACTTCCAGAACAAGGAAGAAATCTTCAAGGCCATGGTCCGCCACCATCTGTCCAGCCGTCTCGGCGCCTTTGTCGAACTGGAGCAGCAACACACCGGCCCGGTGGGCGAGTTGCTGCAGATTCTGCTGCTCAAATGGTGGGACGAAGTGGGCGCCACGCCGGCCGCCGGCCTGTGCAAGCTGGCCATCGCCGAAGCCACCAATTTTCCGGAGCTGGCGCGTTTCTACACCACGGAAGTGATCTCGCCCTGTCTGCGCATGGTCGAGCACATTCTGCGCCGCGGCATGGACAGCGGGGAATTCCGCGTCCTGCCCATCGCCAGCAGCAGCGACGCCCTGCTGGCGCCGCTGGTGATGGCGATGACCTGGGCCCACTCCTTCGCCAAGGTGGTGCCCGATGTCTGCGGCTACTCGCATCAATACTCCCGCGCGCACCTGAGCGAAGCCCTGCAGTTGGTGCTGCAGGGCCTGAAGAATCCCACCTACGAGAATTGACATGAAAACTGCCGCTCATTGCCTCTGGCTGGGCATCGCCAGCCTGACCCTCGCCGCCTGCAGCAAGCCGGAGGCGCCGCCGGAAGCGCCGCGCCCGGTCCGCTACGTGGTGGCCGGCGCCGCCGCCCAGCAGCAGGGCGACAGCTACGCCGGCGAAATCCGCGCCCGCCACGAGACCAATCTGGCCTTCCGCGTGGCCGGCAAGGTGGTGGCCAAGCTGGCCAATAGCGGCGACCGAGTGAAGAAAGGCCAGACGCTGGCGCGGCTGGACCCCAGCGACTACGCACTGGACCTGTCGGCCAAACAAGCTCAACTGGCCGCCGCGCAGTCCGATCTCGGCCAGCAGGAACTGAATCTGAAACGCTACCGCGAGCTGCTGGCCAAGCAGTTCGTCAGCCAGTCCCAGGTGGACGGCCAGCAAAACGCGGTCAACGCCGCCCGCGCCAAGGTGGACCAGGCCAGGGCCCAGCTGGCGGCCAGCCGCAATCAGACCGGCTACACCAGCCTGGTGGCGGACGCCGACGGCGTGCTGAGCCAGATGGCCGCCGAACCCGGCCTGGTGGTGGCCGCCGGCCAGCCGATGGCGCGTCTGTCCCAGGACGGCCCGCGCGAGGCCGCGATCCAGGTGCCGGAAAACGCGCTGGACAAGGTGCGCCGCGCCGGACAGTTCCAGGTGCGCTTGTGGAACGGCGGCGCGCCGATGACGGGCACGCTGCGCGAACTGGCGGCCGACGCCGACCCGGCCACCCGCACCTATCCGGCGCGCGTCGCCATCGGCGGCGATTCCAGCCGCCTGCAACTGGGGATGACCGCCAGCGTCGCGCTGCCGGACGCCGCCGACTCGCAGATGCGGCTGCCGCTGACCGCGCTGCTGGACGAGCAGGGCAAGCACTATGTCTGGCTGATCGCCGCCAACGGCAAAGTCGCCCGCCGCGCGGTGACGGTCAGCCGCGTCGACGCCGACTCCGCCACCTTGTCCCAGGGCGTGCAAGCGGGCGACAAGATCGTCACCGCCGGCATCCATCTGCTGCGCGACGGCCAGGCCGTGAAACTGTTGGAGCGCTGAGACGGCCATGAAAAAACTGAACCTGTCGGAATGGGCGCTGCGCCACCAGTCGCTGGTGCGCTATTTGATGGTGATGCTGATGTTGGCCGGCGTCTGGGCTTACACCCAGCTGGGCCAGAAGGAAGACCCGGAATTCACCTTCAAGGCCATGCTGGTGCAAGCCTACTGGCCCGGCGCCGGCACGCTGGAAATGGAACAGCAGATCACCAACAAGCTGGAGGAGAAGCTGCAGGAAATGGGCGAAATCGACTTCGTCCAAAGCTATACCAAGCCCGGCGAGAGCCTGTTGCTGATTTCGGTGCGCGAGGACGTGCCGCCCAAGAACGTACAGCAGCTCTGGTATCAGGTGCGCAAGAAGATAGGCGATATCCGCGCCACCCTGCCGGCCGACATCCAGGGGCCCTTCTTCAACGACGAGTTCGGCGACACCTTCGGCAATATCTACGCCTTCGCCGGCGACGGCTTCAGCTATGAGGAAGTGCGCCAATACCTGGAGGACGCCAAGCGCGAGATCCTGCGCGTGCCGGACGTGGCCAAGGTCAGCCTGCTGGGCGTGCAGGAGCAGCGCGTCTACGTGGACCTGTCCACCGCCAAGCTGGCTTCGCTGGGCCTGGACACCGGCGCGATCTGGAAAGCCTTGCAACAGCAAAACGCGATGACGCCGTCCGGCGTGTTCGAAACCGCCAGCGACCGCATCTGGGTCCGTCCCACCGGCAACTACGCCAGCGTGGAGGCCATCGCCGCCACCCCGGTCACCGTCAACGGCAAAACCTTCCGCCTCGGCGACATCGCCACGGTCAAACGCGGCTATATCGACCCGCCGCAAAATACCATGCGCTTCAACGGCAAGCCGGTGCTGGGCATGGCCATCACCATGAAGGCCGGCGGCGACGTGCTGCGCCTGGGCAAAAACCTGGACGAGGCCATGCGGCAGATCCAGTCCAAGATGCCGGTGGGTCTGGAGATCCACTCGGTGTCGGACCAACCCAAGGTGGTCAAGAACGCGGTGAGCGAATTCATGCGTTCTCTGGTGGAGGCGGTGGTCATCGTGCTGGCGGTCAGCTTCTTCAGCCTGGGCCTGCGCACCGGCATCGTGGTGGCGCTGTCCATCCCGCTGGTGCTGGCGATGACCTTTCTGGCGATGTATTTCTTCAACATCGACCTGCAACGCATCTCGCTGGGATCGCTGATCATCGCGCTGGGCCTGCTGGTGGACGACGCCATCATCGCGGTGGAAATGATGGCGCTGAAACTGGAACAGGGCTGGAGCAAGTTCCAGGCCGCCACCTTCGCCTACACCAGCACAGCCTTCCCGATGCTGACCGGCACCCTGATCACCGCCGCCACCTTCCTGCCGGTGGGCATCGCCAAGTCCAATGCCGGCGAATACGTATTCAGCCTGTTCGCCGTGGTGGGCATCGCGCTGGTGCTGTCCTGGATCGTCGCGGTGGTGTTCACCCCCTATCTGGGCTACAAGCTGCTGCCGGAAAACCTGCAACACCACGAGGCGCACGATGTCTACGACAAGCCGTTCTACCGGCGCTTCCGCCGGGTGGTGGAGTGGTGCCTGGAGCGGCGCAAGACTGTGATCGCGCTGACGCTAGCCGCCTTCGTGCTGTCCTTGCTCGCCTTCAAATTGCTGGTGGCCCAGCAATTCTTCCCCTCCTCCAACCGGCCCGAGCTGATGGTGGACATGTGGCTGCCGCGCGGCGCCAGCCATCAGGCCACGGAGCGCGAGGTGGAAAAACTGGAAGCGCTGCTCAAGCGCGACCCGGACATCGTCAGCGTCACCAGCTACGTGGGCAGCGGCAGTCCGCGCTTCTATCTGCCGCTGGATCAGCAGCTGCAGCATCTGAACTACGCGCAGCTGATGTTGATGACCCGCGACGAACATGTGCGCGAAGACGTGAAGAAACGGCTGGAAAAGCTGTTCGACAACGACTTCCCCAATGTCCGCGGCCGGGTGACCCGGCTGGAAAACGGCCCGCCGGTGGGCTACGCGGTGCAATTCCGGGTAATGGGCGAGGACCACGCCAAGGTGCGCGCCATCGCCGCCCAGGTGGAGGCGCTGATGCGCGCGCATCCGTCCACCCGCCAGGTCAACATCAATTGGGGCGAGCAGGTGAAGGCGCTGCGCATCCGCATCGATCAGGACAAGGCGCGCGCGCTCGGCCTGTCCTCGCAGCAATTGTCCCAGCAATTGCAGATGCTGATTTCCGGCGCCGCCGTCACCAGCTTCCGCGAAGGCGACCAGGCCATCGCCATCGTCGCCCGGCTCAATCCGGACGAGCGCAAGAACGTCGCCGGCCTCGGCAATTTGATGATACAAACCAGCAGCGGCCGCTTCGTGCCCGTGTCGCAAATCGGACACATCGAATACCAGCCAGAGGAAAGCATCATCTGGCGGCGCAACCGCCTGCCCGCCATCACCGTGAGCGCGGACCCGGCGGAAGGCGCCCAGGGCGCGGACATCTCTCGGCAGTTGCAGCCCAAGATGCAAGAATTGGAGCGGACGCTGCCTCTGGGCTATCACATCGAAACCGGCGGCAGCATGGAATCCAGCGCCAAATCGCAAAAAGCCATCGCCGCGGTGGCGCCGCTGATGCTGGTGGTGGTGGTGACCCTGCTGATGTTGCAGTTGCACAGCGTGCAGCGCACCATCATGGTGCTGCTGACCGCGCCGCTGGGCATGATAGGCGTGACGCTGACCCTGATCGCCTTCAGCGCGCCCTTCGGCTTCGTCGCCATGCTGGGGGTGATCGCGCTGTCCGGCATGATCATGCGCAACTCGGTTATCCTAGTCGATCAGATCGAGCACGATATTCGCGACGGCATCGATCCCTGGCATGCGATTGTCGGCTCCACAATTAGACGTTTTAGGCCTATCATGCTGACGGCATTGGCGGCGATCCTGGCGATGATCCCGCTGAGCCGCAGCACGTTCTGGGGACCGATGGCCGTGGCCATCATGGGCGGGCTGCTGGTGGCCACGGTGCTGACCCTGCTGTTCCTGCCGGCGCTGTACGCGCAATGGTTCAAGATACGGCGGCCTCCGGCCTGACGGCGCCTTGCCGCCACACACAAGCACACAAAACAAACCGAGCAAATAAACACCAATGAACAAGACCCGATTCCGCTCGCCCCTGCTGGGCAGCCTGTTGCTGCTGGGCTTCGCCCTGCCGGTCCACGCTTTCGACCTGGTGGAAGCCTGGCGCGCCGCCCGCGACTACAACGCCGACTTCGCCGCCGCGCGCTCCGACCTGGACGCCGGCCGCGAAAAAGCGCCGCAGGGCCGCGCGTTGCTGATGCCCCAGGTCGGCGCCACCGCCAATTACAATTACACCAATCCGATCGCGCCGGCCGGCCAGGGCCGTTACGACTCCACCACCTACGGCGTCAATCTGCAGCAGCCGCTGTTCGACGTGGGCAAATACACCGGCTATCAAAAAGGTAAACTGGCGACGCAGCAGGCGGAAACCAGCTTCAGCGCCGCCGAACAGCAGTTGATCCTGGACACCTCGCAGGCCTATTTCAACGTGCTGCTGGCCAAGGACACCCTGTCCGCCACCAGCGCCAGCAAGAAAACCTTCCAGCAACAACTGGAGCAGGCCAAGACCGCCTTCGAAGTGGGCACCGCCACCATCACCGACACGCACGAGGCCCAGGCCGGCTACGACGGCGCGGTGGCCCAGGAAATCAAGGCGATCAACAGCCTGGAGCTGGCGGAAAACAATCTGCGCCGCGTCACCGGGCTGGACCCCAAGACCATCCAGCCGGTGCTGGACAAACTGCCGCTGGAACTGCCGACCCCGGCCACGCTGGAAGCCTGGATCGGGCTGGCCCTGCGCAACAGCCTGAGCATCAAGACCGCCGAGCAGGCGTTGGAGATCGCCGACAAGAACGTCACCGAGAAAAAGGGCGGCCACCTGCCGGTGATCAGCCTGACCGCCGGCTACAGCGACACTCAGACCCGCGCCCCGATGCAGCAGCCGCACACCCGCGGCAGCAGCATAGGCGTCGGCGTCACCCTGCCCCTGTTCGCCGGCGGCGGCATCAATTCGCAAGTGCGCGAGGCGGCGGCGCAGCAGGAGTCCGCCAAGGACAAGCTGGAAGCCACCCGCCGCCAGGTGCGCGAAGACGTACGCCGCACCTTCCTCGGCGTCACCAACGGCGCGGCGCTGGTGCGGGCCCAGGAACAGCTGCTGATCTCGGCCAAGAGCAAGGTGGAATCCACCCGCCTGGGCAAGGAGGTCGGCATCCGTACCAATATCGATCTGCTGCAGGCCGAGCAGGCTTACTACTCGACGCTAACCAGCCTGGCCACCGCCAAGTACGAGTATCTGATCGCGCGGCTGTCCTTATCCCAGGCCGCCGGCCAGCTGGATAGCGAGGTGCTGAGCAAGGTCAACGCCGTCATCCGCCGTTAAGAACCTGTTTACGATCTGCTGCGCGTCGGCGATACGGCGTTGAAAACAGCATTCGAAATGCTCATGTACCACGTGTACATTCCGCTTTCTCAGCCGTTTTCGCCTTGTCTCGCCTTAGCTCGCGAGATCGTAAACACGTTCTAAGACCCCTTCTCCGCGGCCATGCCAGCCGGCGTGGTCGCCGCCTCCCCATCCCTTCCGCACTCCCCCGCTGACGTCCACGCAACAAGTGTTTAATTTTTTAGGGCATGTGTAGCTTTTTGCTAAACACGAACATAGAATGCCTGAGATGGTCAGACAGCAATAATGAAAGCAAAAAACCACGGAGCGGCAACCGGCGCCATGACAGACCGGCCCCGTTCCGACACCGATTCGCGGCGGCCCGTCCGATGCGGCGCCGACCGCACAACGTCGAGGAGAGAGCAGATGAGCAATAAGGATTTGATGCAACGCAAGGCCGACGCCACCCCGCGCGGCGTGGGCGTCATGTGCGGCTTCTTTGCCGAGCGCGCCAAGAATGCCGAAGTCTGGGATACCGACGGCAAACGCTACATCGACTTCGCCGGCGGCATCGGCGTCTTGAACACCGGCCATCTGCACGACAAGGTGCAGGCCGCGGTGGCGGAACAACTGTCCCGCTTCAGCCACACCTGCTATCAAGTCGTCCCCTACGAATCCTATATCCGCCTGACCGAACGGCTGAACCAGCTGACCCCGGGCCAGCACGCCAAGAAAACCGCGCTGTTCACCACCGGCGCCGAAGCGGTGGAAAACGCGGTGAAAGTGGCGCGCGCCGCCACTGGCCGCGCCGGCGTGATCGCCTTCGGCGGCGCCTTCCACGGCCGCACCCTGCTGGGCATGGCGCTGACCGGCAAGGTGGCGCCGTATAAAGTGGGCTTCGGCCCCTTCCCCAGCGACGTCTATCACGCGCCTTATCCCAACGCGCTGCACGGCGTGTCCGTGGAAGACTCCCTGCACGGTCTGGAAAAACTGTTCAAATACGATGTCGATCCCAAGCGCGTCGCCGCCATCATCTTCGAACCGGTGCAGGGCGAAGGCGGTTTCTACGCCGCGCCCAGCGAATGGGTGGTGCAGCTGCGCAAGATCTGCGACGAACACGGCATCCTGCTGATCGCCGACGAGGTGCAGTCCGGCTTCGCCCGCACCGGCAAGCTGTTCGCGATGGAACACTACCCGGTGCAGGCCGACCTGATCACCATGGCCAAATCGCTGGCCGGCGGCTTCCCGCTGTCCGCGCTGACCGGCCGCGCCGAACTGATGGACGCTCCGGCGCCCGGCGGCCTAGGCGGCACCTATGCCGGCAACCCGCTGGCGGTGGCCGCGGCGCTGGCGGTGATCGACGTCATCGCGGAAGAAAAGCTGCTGGAGCGCGCCAACCGTCTGGGCGAGCTGCTGAAGGAAAAACTGCACGGCCTGAAAAGCGCGGTGCCGCAGATCGCCGAAGTCCGCGGACTGGGCGCGATGCTGGCGGTGGAGTTCAATCAGCCCGGCAGCCCGCAGCCTGATCCGGACTTCGCCAAGAAAGTGCAGACCAAGGCGCTGGAATCCGGCCTGATCCTGCTGACCTGCGGCGTCTACGCCAACGTGGTCCGTTTCCTGTTCCCGCTGACCATAGAAGACGCGGTGTTCGAAGAAGCCCTGGCCAAGCTGGAAGCCGCGCTCAAAGCTTAAGCGCCTGTTCAAAGTCCAAGGCCCGCGCCGCCCGGCGCGGGCCTTATCCGACATCTTCCGCGTTGGAGAGCCGCATGTTGAACCTGAAAGACCCCTCGCTGCTGAAACAGCAGTGCTATGTGAACGGCGCCTGGCTTGACGCCGACAACGGCGAAACCATCCCGGTGAGCAACCCGGCTACCGGCGAAATCATCGCCAGCGTGCCCAAGATGGGCAAGGCCGAAGCCGAGCGCGCCGTGGCCGGCGCGGCCGAGGCCTTCCTCGTCTGGAAACGCAAGCCAGCGAAAGAACGCGCCGCCCTGCTGCGCCGCTGGTTCGATCTGGTGATGGCGAACCAGGACGATCTGGCCGTCATCCTCACCTGCGAACAGGGCAAGCCGCTCTCGGAAGCCAAGGGCGAAATCGCCTACGGGGCGTCCTATATCGAGTGGTACGCCGAAGAAGCCAAGCGCCTGTACGGCGACACCATCCCCTCTCCCGGCGCCGACAAACGCATCCTGGTCAACAAGGAGCCGATAGGCGTGACCGCCGCGATCACGCCGTGGAACTTCCCCAATGCGATGATCACGCGCAAAGCGGCCCCGGCGCTGGCCGCCGGCTGCCCGATGGTGGTGCGCCCGGCCAGCCAGACCCCGCTGTCCGCCTTGGCCCTGGCGGCGCTGGCCGAGCGCGCCGGCATTCCCGCCGGCGTGTTCTCGGTGCTGACCGGCGGCTCCAGCGAAATCGGCGCGGTGCTGACCGGCAGCGACACCGTGAAGAAATTCTCCTTCACCGGCTCCACCGAAGTGGGCCGCAAGCTGATCGCCCAATGCGCGGACACCGTCAAGAAAGTGTCGATGGAGCTGGGCGGCAACGCGCCCTTCATCGTCTTCGACGACGCCGACCTCGACGCTGCAGTGGAAGGCGCCATCATCTCCAAATACCGCAACGCCGGCCAGACCTGCGTCTGCGCCAACCGGCTGCTGGTGCAGGACGGCGTCTACGACGCCTTCGCCGAGAAGTTCGCCGCCGCGGTGGCCAAGCTCAAGGTGGGCAACGGCCTGGAGGCCGGCGTCAGCCAGGGCCCGATGATAGACATGAACGCGGTGAGCAAAGTGGAAGAGCACATCGCCGACGCGCTGGCCAAGGGCGGCAAGCTGGTGGCCGGCGGCAAGCGCCACGCGCTGGGCCACAGCTTCTTCGAACCGACGGTGATCACCGACGTCACGCCGCGGATGAAGGTGGCCAAGGAGGAGACCTTCGGCCCGCTGGCGCCGCTGTTCCGCTTCCACAGCGAGGCGGAAGCGATCCAGATGGCCAACGACACCGAGTTCGGCCTGGCCAGCTACTTCTACGCCCGCGACATCGGCCGCATCTTCCGCGTGTCCGAGGGCCTGGAATACGGCATGGTGGCGGTCAACACCGGCATCCTGTCCAACGAGGCCGCGCCCTTCGGCGGCGTCAAGCAATCCGGTCTGGGCCGCGAAGGCTCCAAGTACGGCATCGAGGACTATCTGGAAATCAAATACGTGCTGCTGGGCGGCATCGACCAGTAAAGCGCCGCGCCAATGCGAAACGGGCTGGAAATCCAGCCCGTTTTTTTGACCACTTCAGCCCTACACCTAGTGGAACTTGGCCAAGGTCTCCGACAAGGGGATGCCGGCCTCTTTCAGGCATTCAGCCAGATCGCGCCAGGCCTCGTCGCGCTCAGGCGCCACGTCCGGCGTCACCAGCCACGGCGCATGCGCGGCGGATTCCTCGCGACCCCGCAGGCGGAAGCCCACCTCATAGCCCTGTAATTCCGGCTGATATTCCGCCACCGCCTCCAGTTCCTGCACCCCGCCGGCGCTCGCGGCCAGCAGCGCCGCGGTCACGCCCAGGCGTTTGCGGTTCCAGGCCCGCACGCCGGTCTGCACCGCCTCCCACCAAGGCAGCGGCGCGAACAGCTCGGCCTCGCCGTATTCCATCTCTGCGCCCACCGCCTGCTGCACCAGCGGCATCGCCGCGTCCAGCGCCTTGCGCGCCAGACGGCGCGCCTGCTCCGGCGGCAAAGCGCCGCGCTCCACCAGGAAGGGAATCCAGGCTAGCACCAATTGCGGCTCGTTGGTCTTGCGCGCCGCCTCGTAAGTGGCGCGCGAGGAGTCCGGATCCAGCGGCGCGAAATCGCAGCCGGCGTCCATCACCGGCGCCAATTGCACCAAGTCCTGGCAGGCGCGCTCGTTCAGCATCTCCAGCGTGAACAAGGTGGGAGAAATCCACAATATCGACTGCTCCGGCACCTCCAGCGCGTCCGCCAGCGCCACCTCCAGCCGCTCCAGCTGCGGGAAATGCCACCACACTCCGCCCTGGGCGCGTGAAAACGCGAACGGCAAAGCCCACAGCTCGAACGACACCACGGCGCCGTCCTTGCGCATCACCTCGGGGAAGGCGATCGCGTCGCGCGCGCAATTCACCAGCAACTGCCTCGCGGCCGGCTGGGACAACAGCGCCAGCTGCGATTCGGTGAACACCGCCTGATCGCCGGCCGCCAGCGCCATCTGCACCTCGCCCGCCAGCTGCGCCCGGTCCATAGGCTGATCCACCGCGCGCCGCGCCAGTTCCACCAATTGGTTCACCGCGCGGCCGCGCTCCGCCGGCGGCAGCGGCTCGGTGGGGCCGGCGCGCATCTCGCGCGGCACCGGGCCGGCGGCCTCGCGGTCGGCGTAAGCCTTGTGCAGGCGCTGATAAGCCTGCATCGCCTCGTCGCAGATCGCCTGCAACTGGCCCACGGTCGGCATCTCGTCTTCATTGCTGAAGTTGAAGTCGAACAAGCGCAGACGCAGATTGCAGACATAGACCGTCACATTGTCCGCCTCGTCGAACAGCATGGCGCTGACCAGGCCTTCCCGCTCGCGGCCGGGAAAGTCGGTGTCGTCGTCGCCAAGCAGGCGGCAGACAAAAGCCGGCGTTTCCGTGTGAATCAGGTACTCGGAACCTTCCAGGCCCTGATCGTCGACGGCATCACCAAAAATGAAGCGGTTGGGCAAGAACGGCTCGCCCTTGATGCGGGCATTACGCGGCAGGGATTTCATCTGGCAAGCAAATCTATTCAATAAATCAAACACTCATTGTACCTGCCTAGCGGGGCGGCTTGAAGTCCGCCGGCAAAATCAATCCCCGTCCCGCCATTGCGCCAGCGTCCGGCGCTGCCCGCCCGCCGCGTCGAAGTTGTCCGCGGACAGCCAGGCTTCGAAGCCTTGCCGCAAGGCCGGCCACTCCTGATCCAGGATGGAAAACCAGGCGGTGTCGCGATTGCGCCCCTTGTAGACCATGGCCTGCCGGAACACGCCTTCGAAGCGGAAGCCCAGCCGCTGCGCCGCTCGCTGCGAAGGCAGGTTCAGCGCGTCGCACTTCCACTCATAACGGCGATAGCCCAGCTCAAAGGCCTGGCGCATCAACAGATACATCGCTTCCGTCGCCGCCGGCCGACGCTGCAGCAAGGGCGAGAAATTCAGATGCCCGACTTCGATGCAGCCCATGGCCGGATCGATGCGCAGATAGGCGGCCACGCCTAGCGCCTCCCCGCTGACCGCGTCCACGATCGCGTAAAAATGCGGATCGCGCCGCCATTGCTGCTCGGCCAGCCAGCCGTAGTAGTCGGCGTAATCGGCAAACGGCCCGTAACTCAGATAAGTCCAGTTGCGCGCTTCCGCGTCCGCGCCCATCGCCGCGAACAAAGCGGGACCGTGCCGCTCCGCCTGCAACGGCTCCAGCCGGCAGAAGCGTCCCTGCAGATCCGTCTTAGGCGGCCAAGCCGCCTCGCGCCAGTCGGCCACCGGCCATCCCACCGCTTGCCCCAGAGCGTTGGCCTCGCCCGCCTGCGCCATGCCCGTTTCCAACATCGCTGCCCCTTTCAGCATGCGCAGGACACGGCGACGCCGGCGCGCGCCGTGGTCGCGTAGCCATCGCGCACCCACCAATCCAGGCCGCCTTGCAGTTCGCGCACATTGAAGCCGAGACGCGCCAGCTTCAAAGCGCCCTTGGTCGACGCGTTGCAGCCTATGCCGTCGCAGAACGACACCAGGACCGCATCCTTGGGCAAATGCGCGGTGCTCGCCTCATCCATGGTCCGGTGCGGCACGGACACGGCGCCGGGCAGGGTTTCCTTCCGGAAGGCCTCTTCCGCGCGGGCGTCGATCAGGACCAGTTTCTCCCCGGCTTGCAAGGCGCTCCAGACATCGGCCGCGTCCATCTCGTACGCCAGCTTGGCGGCGTAAAAATCCTGCTGACTCAACATTTTTTTCTCCTGCGGCTCTGGGAATGCTGTTAGCCTAAGCGACAAGTCATACCCCAAACAGTGCCACCATGCAAAATCCGAAGGAACCACTTTGTCCGCCGAGTGGTTGATCGATTTCCTGCGTCAGCGCTTGCAACGCCAGGGCGCCGAAAGTTTGGCGCGCCAGCTCTACCGTTTATTGCGCGAACTGATCCGCGCCGGTCAGCTGGCCGGCGGCGCGCCCTTGCCCGCCAGCCGCGCGCTGGCGGCGGAGCTGGCGCTGGGCCGCAACACCATTCTCAACGCCTACGAACAACTGGCCGCCGAAGGCTATCTGGAAAGCCGCCACGGCTCCGGCACTTATGTCGCCGCCCTGTTCAGCCCCAGCGCCTCGCCGCCTCTGCGCGCTCCGCAACACCCGGGGCTGTCTCAGCGCGGCCAACGCGTCTCCGGGCAGTGCTCGCTGCCCACCGGGCTGGCCGGCGCCTTCGCCCCCGGCACGCCGGAACTGAAGCAATTCCCCCACGCCCAGTGGCAGCGTTGCCTGCAACAGCATATCCAGCGTCCGCAACTGGATCATCTTCATTATCGCCACGACGGCGGCCTGCCCGAGCTCAAGCGTTCCCTCAGCCAATACCTGTATCTATCGCGCTCGGTTCGCTGCCAGCCGGAGCAAATCGTCATCATCCAGGGCGCGCAACAAGGGCTGGAATTACTCGCCCGGCTATTGGCCGACCCCGGCGACGCCGCCTGGGTGGAGGACCCCGGCTATAGCGGCGCGCAAGCCGCGCTGCGCGCGTCGGAATTGGACATCGTCCCGATCCCGGTCGACGCTCAGGGCATGGCCCCGACGCCCGCGCATCAGGCCGCGCCGCCGCGCCTGATTTACATCACGCCGTCCCACCAATACCCGACCGGCGTCGTCATGTCGCTGGCGCGGCGGCTCGCGCTGCTGCAATTAGCCAAACAGCACGACAGCTGGATCATCGAGGACGACTACGACAGCGAATTCCGCTACGCCACCCACCCCATCGCCTCCCTGCAAGGCCTGGCCGACAGCGAACGCGTCATTTATCTCGGCACCTTCAGCAAAGTGATGTTTCCGGCGCTGGGCCTGGGCTATCTGATCCTGCCGGAAGAATTGGTGGAACCGTTCCGCCGTGTGCAGGCGCGCTTGTACCGGGAAGGCAATTATCAGGTGCAGGCGGCCTTGGCCGATTTCATCGAACAAGGCCATTTCGCCCGCCACATCAAACATATGCGCGAACTCTACCAACTGCGGCAACAACTGCTGCGCGGCACCCTGCAGCGCGCCTTGGGAGACGCGCTGCCGCTGTCCGCAGGCGAAGCCGGCCTGCACTTGGTCGCGCAACTGCCGGACGGCTTCGACGAAGAGGAACTCAGCCAGGCCGCCGCCCGGCAGCAACTGTGGCTGCGCCCGCTGGCCAAGCACTTCATCGGACGGCCGGACCGCAGCGGGCTGGTGCTGGGCTACGCAGGTGTGGAGGAACAGGAACTTCACGCCGCCGCGCTCAAGCTGGCGGCGCTATTGGAAACGCGATGGAAATGAAACCGACTTTGCTGGTCAGCGCCTGCCTGCTGGGGCAGCCCGTGCGCTACGACGGCCAGGCCAAACCGCTGGCCGAACGGGACTGGGCGCGGTTGCGCCGGGATTTCACCCTGATCTCCGCCTGTCCCGAATGCATGGGCGGGCTGCCCACGCCTAGACCGGCGGCGGAACTGCGCGGCGGCGACGGCGCGGCCGCCTTGCACGGCCAAGCCACCGTGGAAACCGCCGCAGGCGAAGACATCAGCGCCGCCTTTCTGCGCGGCGCCCAGGCATGCCTGCGTCTGGCGCAAGCCCATGGCTGCCGACAAGCGCTGTTGAAAGCCAACAGCCCCTCCTGCGGCACACGCCGCATCTACGACGGCGAGTTTTCCGGCACGCTCAAGGACGGGGAAGGCGTGGCCGCCAGCCTATTGCGGCAGGCCGGCATCGAGGTCTGTTCGGAGGAAGACATGGCGGGGCTGAGAGCGCCGGCGAGCTGAACGCCGCCGGCCCCCTATCGACGGCGCTTACAGAAACTCGAGGCGGCCGCCGCTCAAATGGTACATGGCGCCGGCGATCTTGATCCGGCCCTCCTTCTCCAGCTTGGCCAGCACATCGCTGCGCTTGCGGATCTGATCAATGGTATGCAGCACATTGCTGCGCGCCACCGCGTCGACAAACTCCGCGTTCTTGCTACTGCGCTCGCCCTCGTAGCGGGTCTGCGCAATCGCCGGGCGGATGCGCGCCAGCAAGCCGGTCAGATTGCCCAGCTCCACATGGTCTATCGCCCCCTTGATCGCCCCACAGGCGGTATGCCCCATCACCAGCACCACCTTGGCGCCGGCAACCGCGCAGGCGAACTCCATGCTGCCCAGCAAGTCGTCATTCACCACATTGCCGGCCACCCGCGAATTGAAGGTGTCGCCTATGCCGGCGTCCATCACGATTTCCGCCGGCGCGCGCGAGTCTATGCAGCTGAGCACCACCGCGGCGGGGTATTGCCCCTCGGCGCTGGAACGCTTTTGCGCCAGGTAATCGTGCTGCATCGGCTTGCCGGTGCGGAAACGTTCATTGCCCTTGGCCATCTCCGCCAGCACCTGCTCCGGCGTCATCGCGTCCCGCTGCGTCTTGCTCAAAGACGCCGCGTAAGCCACGCCGTTCACGCCCCCGTTGGCGCCGATGGCAAATAGCGCCGCCGCTCCCAGCGCGGTTTTCATCACCGTCCGCCGGCCGATGGTTTCGCCGCAATGGCCTTCCCGACACAGATGCTCGCTCATTCGCGTCCTTTCCTAGTGCAGTGGTATAAAGTTTTTTAATTTTATTCAGTAACTATTTATTTAGATGATCACCATCGACTTAGTTCATCAAACCCGCAATTAAGACATGGGTATGGCGTTTGCCGCATCGGTACCCAACAACAAGCCAGGAAAAGAGAAGGAAAACGGAAGATAAGGAGAAGCGGCGGCTCCGTCCGGCCGCAACAAAGCCTCCCTTTGGGGAGGCTTCCGTGTCGCCGTTCAACAGCACAATG
>NZ_JBMDJX010000031.1:0-48129 GCF_057809415.1 Chromobacterium sp. FG22
AGAAGCTTCCGCTGCTCAGAAAGCTCAAGCCGCTAAAGCCGACGCTTCCGCTCCGGCCAAAAAAGCCGCTAAAAAGCACAAAAAGCACGTAGCCAAGAAAGAGGCTTCCGCTGCTCAGAAAGCCCAAGCCGCTAAGAAAGAAGCTTCCGCTCCGGCCAAGAAAGCCGAGAAGAAAGCTTCCAAAAAAGCTGCTTCCGCTGCCAAGTAATCAGGCGGCGAGCATTGCCGGAACCTCCGGCAATCGCACATAATTCGGGGCGCTTCGGCGCCCCGTTTTCATTTGCAAGGCCAAACTCGATGAAACTCCCGCTGCTTGTCCTCAGTGTTCTGCTTGCCCTGCCGGCGTCCGCCGCCCCCACCGTCTCCGCGGAACACAAGATCCTGTTCTTCGGCCAGGACGATCGCGTCCGCACTCGCCCCGACCATCAACCCTGGCTCGCCGTCGGACAATTGCAAACCCGCTCCCGCACCATTTGCACCGGCGCGCTGGTGGCGCGCGACGTGGTGCTGACCGCCGGCCATTGCTTCGTCGACGAGAAAGGCCGTTTCGATCCGGCGGTCAGCTTCACCGTCGGCCTGTGGGGCGATGAATTCACCGCGCGCAGCAAGATTTTGGAAGTGCAGGTGGACAAGAGCTTCCTCAAAGGCCTGGACCGCCGCGCCGACGGCCTCTACATCCCGCCGCGCATCGCGCCGCGCGACTTCGCCTTCGTCCGCCTGGCCACCCCCTTGGGCGACACCCAGGGCGTGCTGCCCGTCTTCAGCGGCAACGCCAAGCAGTTGCGCGAATTGCTGAACCAGCGGAGCTGGACGCTGACCCAGGGCGGCTACCCCATCGACGATCAAAAACACCTGCTGGTGCACAACGCCTGCAAGGCGACCAAGCTGCGCCCGGACGGCCGCCTGACCCACCGCTGCGACACGCTGGAAGGCAATAGCGGCTCGCCGGTGTTCGTGATGGGGCCGGGACAGCCGGTCATCGTCGCGGTGCAAAGCTCCGCCCCCACCGCCGCGCGGCGCAAGCAAGAAGACAATATGAGCGTCAGCGCGCCGATGTTCTACGATGCGCTGCAGCAGTTCATCAGCAAGAGCGCCAAGCCATGAAAAAAGCCCCGGCGACGGGGCTTTTTACTATTCAGGGCTTGCGCCCTCACTCCGCCAGCGCCTGGCGCTGCAGCGCCACCAGCTCGCGGATGCCGGAACGGGCCAGGCCCAGCATCGCCTGCAGCTCTTGATCGCCAAACGGCTCGCCCTCGGCGGTGCCCTGCACCTCAACGAAGCGGCCGTCGCCCGTCATCACCACATTCATATCGGTGTCGCAGTTGGAGTCTTCCACGTAATCCAGATCCAGCACCGGCATGCCCTGGTACAGGCCCACCGAAATGGCGGCCACCTGGTCGCGCAGCGGGTTCTCGCTCAGCTTGCCCTCGCGCAGCAGCAGGCCGATCGCGTCGGCCAAGGCCACGTAGGCGCCGGTGATGCTGGCGGTGCGGGTGCCGCCGTCGGCCTGGATCACATCGCAATCGATCTGGATCTGGCGCTCGCCCAGCTTCTCCAGATCCACCACCGCGCGCAGCGAGCGGCCGATCAAGCGCTGAATCTCCTGGGTGCGGCCGGACTGCTTGCCGGCGGAGGATTCACGGCGCATGCGGGAGCCGGTGGAGCGCGGCAGCATGCCGTACTCGGCGGTCACCCAGCCGCGGCCCTTGCCCTTCAGGAAGCCCGGCACGCCGTCGTCCACGCTGGCGGTGCAAATCACCTTGGTGTCGCCGAACTCGATCAACACCGAACCTTCGGCGTGCTTGAGGTAGTGGCGGCTGATCCGCACCGTGCGCAGGGCATCGGCCGGGCGTTGGGAAGGTCGCATCATGTCATCGTCCAGAACGGTAAATGCCGACGATTATATCAGTCGCCACCGACGACGGCGCTTAGTCGCGCTTGCCCGCCACCCGGCTGGCCAGAATCTCCTGATGCATGGTTTCCAGATTGGAGTCCAGAATCATCCGTCCCATCTGACGCGGCGTCGCCGTTTCCGTGTCCAGCACGTCCTCGCGCTCGCCGTAGTCCTGCGTCTCGTCCAGCAGGGTGACCGCCGCCGCGGACAGATTGTCCCCGCCGGCGCCGGCGCGGCGCTCCGCCACATTCATCAGCGCCGGCAAGACCTGGCTGACATTGCGGCGGACGAAGACCTTTTCCAGCTCCGGGTCCATCACCTGCGACCACAGGCCGTCGGAGCACAGCAGGATGGAGCAGCCCGCGCCCACGCTTTGTTTCTCGCCGACGTCGATGTCCGGATCGCTGGCCGCGCCCAGACAGTTGTAAATCTTGTGGCGTTCCGGATGCACCTTGGCGGCGTCCTCGCTCAACTGGCCCTGATCGATCAGGCGCTGCACCTGGGAATGATCGCGCGAACGCAGACGCAAGCCCTTCTCGTCCAGCAGATAGAGCCGGGAATCGCCGACATGACACCAGTACAACTGCCCCTGCTGGATGATGGCCGCCACCACCGTGGTGCTCGGCACCTCCGGCAGCCGGTGGTCGGCGGCGTAATCGAGAATGACTTGATGCGCGGTGCTGACCGCGTTGACGAGAAAGCGATTGGGATGCGTCAGCGTCGGCGTGGCTTGCTGATAGAACAGCTCGCTGAGCAGGTCCACCGTGATTTGCGCCGCCACTTCGCCGCGCATATGCCCGCCCATGCCGTCGGCCACCGCCAGCATCACGGTGTCGCGCGAGTGGGCGATCACCAGCCTGTCCTGGTTGTACGCTCGCCCGCCGATGCGGCTTTCCTGATAGATGGATAGTTTCATGCCGATCCCCTCATCACGAGCGCCCGCCAGTCAGGTTTTTTATCCATCCCACCCACTTGCTGCCCGCCAGTTCTTCCGGCGGACTGTACTCCTCCGCCATCAGGCGCTTTTGCAGCCCCGGCACGGTGGCCGGCCTCTCCTCCGGAGACAGCGCCAGGCACTGATCAGTCAGCTCCAGCAGCTCGCGGGAGTACAAATGGCGGAAGGCCTTGCTCGCCGGCGTCAGCCGATCGCTTTCCTTGCGCTCCTTGGAAATCTGCGGCGTGCCGCCGCCCATGCAAGCGTAAAGACAGGCGCCCAGCGCGTAGATGTCGGTCCACGGCCCTAGCGGCGCGTCTTTTTCATATTGCTCGGGCGCGGCGAAGCCCGGGGTGTACATCGAGGCGAAGTGCTTGTCGCGGCGCGACAAGGTCTGCCTGGCCGCGCCGAAATCCAGCAGCAGCGGCGCGCCGTTGCGGCGCAGATAGATATTGGCGGGCTTGATGTCCAGATGCAGCAGACGCTGCAGATGAACCTCCCGCAGCCCGGATAAGAGCGCGGCGAACCATTTGCGCAGGCGGCGCTCGTCCAGCCGTCCGCCGGCCAGTTCCAGTTCCCGCACCAGCGAGCGGCCGTCGGCGTACTCCATCACCATATAAACCGTCTGGTTGGCGCGGAAGAAATTGATCACTCGCACCACGGTGGGGTGGGAAATGCCGGAGAGAATGCGCCCTTCCTCGAAAAAACATTTCAGGCCCAGATTGAAGGCCTCGCGGTCCAACTCATGCGGCACCGTCACGTGGCCGTCCTCGTCGCGCAGCGCCAGATTGCGCGGCAAGTACTCCTTGATCGCGAACTTATTGTCCTGATCGTCCAGCGCCAGATAGACAACACTGAAGCCGCCCACAGAGAGTTGGCGGACAATCGTGTACTCGCCCAGCCGGGAGCCGGCCGGCAAAGCGGTCTGCTGGTTCGATTGAGTCATGGGGTGTCAGTTGTTATAGTGTCCACAGGCCTTGGATTGAGCTTAGCAAAGCAATTCGGGCCCAGCCTTGAGAAAGTAAACAATCCGCTCATCTAAGGGGGTGTCTGATGATTTTAAGTATGACAGGCTTTGCCGCAAGCAGCAGGGAATTTCCCGGCGGTTTGCTGAGCCTAGAAATTCGCTCGGTCAACCACCGTTACCTTGATTTGCAAATGCGCTTGCCGGAAGAATTGCGCGTGATCGAGCCGCAATTGCGCGAGCTGATTTCCGCCAAGGTCAGCCGCGGCAAGCTGGAATGCCGCGTCGGCATCAATCAGGTGGACAGCGCCGTGCCGACGCTGGAATTGAACCAGGCCGTGCTGCAGCGCCTGATCGAGGTCTCGCAGCAGGTGCGCGAGCAGGCCGGCGAAAACCGCGGCCTGTCGGTAGGCGAGCTGATGCGCTGGCCCGGCGTGATGAAAACCAACGAGTTGCCGCCGGAAGTGCTGCAGCAGCTGTGCACGGAAAGCCTGGCGGTGGCGCTGAAGGACTTCAACGCCTCGCGCGGCCGCGAAGGCGAAAAACTCAAGGTGGTGCTGGAAGAACGCATCACCGGCATGGAAGCCATCGTCGTCGCCATCAAGCCCAAGCTGCCGGCCATTCTGGACGCTCATATGTCCAAACTGTCCAGCCGCCTGCAAGAGGCGCTGGGCAATGTCGACGAAGACCGGCTGAAGCAGGAATTCGCGCTGTTCGCTCAGAAAATAGACGTCGATGAAGAACTGGCCCGCCTCAGCACCCATCTCAGCGAAGTGCGCCGCATCCTGAAAGCCGGCGGTCAGTCCGGCAAGCGTCTGGACTTCCTGATGCAGGAGTTGAATCGCGAAGCCAACACGCTGGGGTCCAAATCGGTCTCCACGGAAACCACGCAGGCCTCGGTGGAGTTGAAAGTACTGATTGAACAGATGCGCGAGCAGATCCAGAATATCGAGTAAGCGCGGCGCCGGCGGCCAGAGCCGCCGCGGCAAGCCCTCCTAGACCTTAGGGAAAGACCAAAACATGACCAAAGCAGAACTGATCGCGGCCTTGGCCGAGACATCCGGCCTGAGCAAGGCCGACGTGCTCCGGGTGTTGGGCGCTTTTGACGAAGTGCTGCAAAACGCGCTGGCCAACGGCGACGAAATCACCACCGTGGTGGGCAAATACAAAGTCAAGGAAAGCGCCGCCCGCACCGGCCGCAATCCCAAGACCGGCGAGACCATCGAGATCGCCGCCAAGCGCAAAGTGGTGTTTCTGCCCAGCAAGCAGCTGAAAGACAAGGTCGCCTGAGGCACCCTCCGGCGCTTCTGCTAAAACGGCGAGGCCGGGCCTCGCCGTTTTTTTGTCCGCCGTCTCAGTTCTGCCGCCAGATCAGCCGCGCGATCGCCGACGAATCCAGCTCGCCCTCGCCCTCGGCCACCAGCTGATCGATCAGGCCCGACACCCGTTCCGCCTCCGGCAAGCGGATGCCCTGCTCGCGCGCCGTCTCCAGCACGATGCGCATGTCCTTGGCGTGCAGCTTGGCCTTGAAGCCCGGCGCGTAGTTGTCGTCTATCATCCGCTGGCCGTGGACATCCAACACCTTGCTCTGCGCGAAACCGCCCAGCAGCGCGGCTCGCACCGGCGCGGGATCGACATTGCAGGCCTGGGCCAGCTTCATGATTTCCGCCACCGCGGCGACGCCGACGCCGACCGCGATCTGGTTGCAGGCCTTGGCCACCTGGCCGGCGCCGCTGGCGCCGATATGGGTAATGGTCTGCCCCATGGCCTGCAGGGCCGGACGCGCGCGCTCCAGGGCCTCGGCCTTGCCGCCGACCATGATGGTCAGCGTGCCGTTGACGGCGCCCAACTCTCCGCCGGACACCGGACAGTCCAGAAAGTCCACGCCGTAAGCCGCCAGTCTCTCCGCGATGCGGCGCGCGCCGTTGGGCGCGATGGTGCTCATGTCCGCGCAGACCAGGCCCGCGCCGGCGCCGTGAACCGCGCCTTGCTCGCCCAGCAGCACTTGTTCCACGTCCGCGGTGTCCGACACATTGGTGATCAGCAGCTCGACCTGGCCGGCCAGCTCGGCCGGGCTGTCCGCCCAGCTTGCGCCCGCCTGCAACAAGGGCTCGGCCCGTTCGCGGCTGCGCGCCCACACCGTCACCTGGTGGCCCGCCTTCAGCAGGTTCAATACGCAGGGACGGCCCATGATGCCCAGACCGATATAAGCGACTTTCATTTGCGACTCCACGATGAAAACGACGAGATTCATCGAGGATAAGGGGAAGCGCGCCGCAACGCCAGCGCGCGGCGGGGAGAATCAGGGCTCGGGCAAAGGCGCGGGCTTGCGCCCGCCCAGCCAGGCCTCGAATTCATAATCCTTGCCGGAGGCGTGATGCTCCAGAAAGTAGACGAAGGCCAGGACCTCGGCCACCGCGCGGTAGAGCTCCGGCGGAATGTTCTTGTCCAGGTCCACCTGCATCAGCAAAGACACCAGCTCCGGCGAGTCGTGCACGAACACGCCGGCCTCCCGCGCGCGGTCTATGATGCGCTCGGCCAGCTCGCCATAACCCTTGGCGACTACCTTGGGCGAACGGTGCCCCTCCTGGTAAGACAAAGCCACCGCGGAGCGGCGCTTGTCCTCACTCGGCGGCCGCGCCATCGTCCTTCACCACCAGGCTGGCCAAGGCCAGGCCGGCCGAGGCCAAACCCGCCTCCAGCCGGCCGGCGTTCTGGGTGATCAACTGCCCGGCCTGTTCGTCCTCGGCGGAGAACGACACCTGCACCGACTGGCCCACCAGACGAATGCGCGCGGCCATGCCGCCCAGGGCCGGCAGATTCAAGGACAGATTGGTCGACCAGGCCTGCATCTCCTGCTGGCCGTTGCCTTCGCGGTCGGCCTCGGTCTTTTCCTGTTCGATCACCATCTGCATGGGCTGGCCGGGCCAGGCCATGCCTTGAAACTGCAGTTGCTGGTTTTCCAGGCCGTTGAGCTGCCTTTGCACCAGATTGCCCAACTCCTGGGCTTGAGCCTGCGCCTGCGGCCGCGCGCTGGCCGCCGCGTGCTCGGTATTGGCCAAGGCTTGGCTCATCTTGGCCTGCGGCTCCTGCTTGATCTCGGCCAGGCTGGTGCGGCCGTCGGCGAAATCCTTCAGGTGGGATTCGTAAAACAGACCGCTCTTGGCCACGCCCTGCTGCAAATCCTCCGCCACCTTGGGCGGCGGCTGCTGCGCCGCGTTGACCAGCACCGGCTTGCCGGCGTCGCTGGTCTGGGTGGACAGCAGATGAGTCAGATAACGGGAAGCCGGGCTCAGGGCCACTTGCACCGAACTGCCCTTGGTCTGCTCCGCGCTCTCCTTGCCGCCGTCCTGCAATAAAAAGGTCAGCGCCGGTTGCAGCGACGCCACCTTCAGCTGCAACGTATCGCCGCTTACCGTCGCGCCTTGGGGCAGGTTAAGCGTGAACAGCGAATTCTTGATCAATACCGCCAGCTGATTATTGTCGAGGCGATCCGCCACGCGCGCCGTCACCTGCTCGCCCAACAGCAGCGTCGGCAAGCGGCTGGGAAGGGTCGCGGTCTCCAGCAGCAGCTTGGCGCCCTCGCCCAATAGCTGCGAGGGGTTGATCTGCTGCGCCGGCAAGACGCCGGTATTGATCGACGGAATCATGAGGTGGGACTATTTCGGTACAGGGAAACGATCAACTCAGCCTCGCTGCGGGAGATGCCGCAGCGGGAGGCCACTTCGGAAGCCGTCAAGCCCTGGCGTATCATCTCGATCGCCTGATTGTAAGGGCTGAGTCCGACATCCCCGTGCGCCTGCTGCTCCACCCGGGACAACAGGCGCGACATATCCCGCTGCATAGCGCTGATCTGCTGTTGCTGCTGGTCGAGATACATGGTGGTCAAGCTGTCGCGTTTGGTTTCCAGACGCAGCACGCGCCAGTAGACATACGCCACCGCCATGGCCAGCATCAGCCAGAGCACGACCATCAGGTATGGGAAAAAGGTGCCGGACATCTTGGTTCCCCATGGAAGAGTTTCCGCCGTGACTTAATTTTATGGCGAAACCTCCAACAACCCAAGGCCAACCCGCCATCAAATCGACTCCGCCGTCCTGGCCGGGCCGTCGCGGCGACTTACGGTCAACGATAGTGTTTCAGCACCCGGGAACTCTGATTGATCAGCACCAGCTCCGAGCGCAACGCTTCCGACCACTGGACCAGATCGGCCTGGATCTCCTCGCGCCGCCGCACCAGTTCGCGCAGTCTGTCACGCTGAGCCTCCTCCAAGCCGGACAACGTTTCCTGGGTCAGCGAGGCCAACAGGCGCGACATCAGCTTTTCCTGCTGCGCCTGTAAGGCGTTGAAACGCTCGTAGTCCTTGGCGAACACCGCGGCGGACACCTGAGGCGTCAAGGCTTCCAGTTCCGCCACCAGCTGTCCCAAGGTCGTCGCGCGCGCCGTCGCCGTCATGCGCCCGCCGCCGCGCTGGCCGCGGGCTGACTGCGGTCGACTTGCTGCCAAGCGGGGAGAATCGTTTCCAACAGGCTGCGGACTTCCCCCAAAATGGTCAGATCGTTCTTGAGGCTGGCTTGTCCCAAGCGCGTCTTCATATAGAGGTACAGCTCGTTCAGGTTGACGGCCGCCTCGCTGCCGGCTTCCACGTCCAGCGCGATGCGCAGGCCTTCGATGATGTCCATCGCCTTCGAGATCATGCGCGCCTTTTCATCGAAGCGCTGAGCTTCGATCGCAATGCCGGCGGTCATGATCGCCTTGATCGCGCCTTCGTACAGCATGACCACGATCCCGATCGGGCTGGCGCCGTACACCGCGGCCTTCAGGGCGTCGTTTTCATAAGCTTTGTTGAATTGCTTCAACATTCTGGAGTTCAGCATATTGTTGCCACCGGCTGTGCCGGGTCGGCGGGCGATCCAGCCCGATCCGGCCTCAGCGTAAAATCATGTCGAAGTGCCAAGCTTATACTTGAGACATCAGACCGTTCAAATTATTGGTCGAGGCCTGCATTTTAGCCAACGTTGAGTTCAACGCGGTGTATTGCTGGATATATTGTTTCTGCCGCGCGGTCAGCCGGGCGCTTAGAGAATCCTGCGAGGCTTTCTCGGTGCTGATGCGCGAGTTTATCGAACTTTTACTGCTTTCCACCACGCCGTTCGGTCCCAACAAACTATTGATTTCCTTGTTCAACAGTTGAGCGATGCCGTTATTGCTGGTGTTGCCAAACAGATTCTTGATCGCCGTGGGATCTTTTTTCAACGCATCGTTGAATTTGGTCGTATCCAGTTTAAGCGTACCGTCCTTCTGGATCGATATCCCCGCCTGAGACAGATAAGCGTAGGAGTTGACCGGGTCGACACCTGGAATCGACTTAGTCAGTACATTCTGCAGCTGCTGCTGGATGGACAGAATGGAGGCATTCCCTTTCATGCTGCCACCCCGCGCATCTTTGATCGCGCTGAGCACCTGATTATAAGCGTCGACAAAGCCTTGCACGCCTTTGTTGATACCGGCGGAGTCTTGACTCAGGGTAATGGTGGTCGACGAACTGGCCTTATACAGGTCCAAGTCGACACCGGGAATCGCCGTGCTGACCTTGTTGCTACCTGAAGTCACCTGAACGCCATTTACGGTCAGGTCCGCATTGCCAGCATCTTTGGATTCGGTGGCAGCGGTCGCGCTTTGCGACAATCCCGCCAGCGTCGAACCGCTGGTTCCGCCGGAGTCGGTGCCGCCGACGCTGATAGTAAATTTATTGTCGGTGCCGGAGGCTGTCGATGCCAGCACCAGCTTGTAGTTCTCGCCGTTTTTCACCACGGACGCGTTAATACCCATGCCTTCGGCGTTGATCTTGTCGGAAATGGACTGCAGGGTGACTTTTTCGCCGGGCTTCTCGCGTAGCTTGACCGTCTGTTCTTTACCATTAATGGTGAACTTCAGCGTATCCGGCGCGCTGGCGAGTTCGGCTTGCGCATCCTTGATGTCTGTATTATTGAACTGATCGAACACCAGTTGCCGGGACGTCGCCAGCTTCGTGACGTTAACTACATAGGTGCCGCTGACGCCTCCGGAGGTGGTACTCACTCCCGCGACGGATGAGTCGCTGGATGAGGCTTTGAACGCTTGCAAAAACGACCCGGAAGACAGGCTGGTGATCGCGCTTTGCAGCGCGGACAGCGCGGACCCGATCTTGCCGAGATCGCTCAGCTGGGTGTTGTAGCCCTCCAGTTTTTTCTGGCTGGCGACCAATGGCCGGGAATCAATCGCCATCAACTGGCTTACGATGGTTTGGACGTCGAGCGCGCCGACTGCTGTGGTTATCCCTGCCATGTTCATCACCCTTTAATGTGTATTGGTTGAGCCGCTCCCGGGACTCAAGCTTTGTCCTTCAGCAGCATGCCTTTGAAGTCGCCGATCGCCTTGGCGATCCGGATTGCATCCTCGGAAGGTATCTGCCGAATGACCTTCTGAGTTTCCTTGTCCACGACTTTCACCACCTGCAGATCGGTGTCCTTGTCCACCGAGAACTCCAGCTGGTTATTGTACAGCGAGGCCACGCTATTCAGCTGCTTCAACGATGACTGCAGCTGCTCGGTAACTGATGGCTTGTTCTTGGCCGCGGTGTTTTGCGCCTGCTGCTGCTGCGCTTGTCCTGTGGCGGCAACAGCCTGGGCATTATCCGGCAAGGCGGTGGCTTTGTCGGCGCCCTGCCCACTTTGCGCCAGCTCCACCGTTTGCTGCCGCGGCGCGGAAGCGCCCGCGTTGGCAATCGGCAGCGATTGTAAAGAAGGTATTTGCATGGCTACTCTCCTGACGCGCGCAGCTCCGGTTGCCCAACCAACCGGAGCCGCCGCTGGCTCATACCATCATTCTAGACTTATTGCAGCAGGGTCAGTGCCGATTGCGGCAGCGAGTTGGCGTTCTTCAGAATCGAAGTGCCGGCCTGTTGCAGAATCTGGTTCTTGGTCAGGTTAGCAGTTTCCGCCGCGAAGTCCACATCGATGATGCGGCTGTTGGCTGCGGTCAGGTTTTCCACGTAGTTCTGCAGGTTGGCCACCACCGCGTCGAAACGGTTCTGCACCGCGCCGAAGGTCGAACGGATGTTCGAGATCTGGGCGATGTCGGCGTCCAGCGACGACAGCGCGCCGGAAGCGTTGGTTTGCGTCGTCACGTTGATACTGCCGGTATTGGTCAGACCGGAGTTGTACGCGTTCAATACGCCGGCCGAAGTCAAGTCGGTAGACGAGATCGACACCTGGTTGGTGGTCGCGCCGGACGAGCCTACTTGGAAAGTCAGTACCGAACCGCCGGACAACAGGCTGGTGCCGTTGAACTGGGTGGTTTGCACGATACGCGAGATTTCCTGGGTCAGCTGGTCCACTTCGTTTTGCAGCTGCGAACGGTTGGTGTTGCTGACCGAACCGTTGGACGCTTGTACCGCGATTTCACGGATACGCTGCAGGTTGTTGGCGATCTGCCCCAAGGCGCCTTCCGCCGTCTGACCGACGGAGATGCCGTCGTTGGCGTTCTTGATCGCTTGGTTGTTACCGCGGATGGCGGCACTCAAGGTCTGGGAAATCGCCAGACCGGCGGCATCGTCCTTCGCGCTGTTGACGCGCAGGCCGGAAGACAGGCGTTGCAGCGAAACTTGCAGCGCGTTGTTGGAGTTGCCGAGGTTGCGCTGCGCGTTCAGCGAAGCGATGTTAGTGTTGACGGTAATAGCCATGGTGATTCTCCTGATGTCCAGTTGGGCAAAGCGACTTGCTTATTCACCATATCGTCAAGGCAATAATAAACTTTATAGCAGCAATGTAAATTTTACCGACACGCCCGCGCCCCGCTTTCCAACACGACACCCGATAAAGAACCCCGCCCTTGCGGGCGGAGTTCTCCGCTACGCGTTCACCTTACTGCAGCAAAGTCAGCGCCGACTGCGGCAGCGAGTTGGCGTTCTTCAGAATCGAAGTGCCGGCTTGTTGCAGGATCTGGTTCTTGGTCAGGTTGGCCGTTTCCGCCGCGAAGTCCACATCGATGATGCGGCTGTTGGCTGCGGTCAGGTTCTCAGTATAGTTCTGCAGGTTGGCTACCACCGCGTCGAAACGGTTCTGTACCGCGCCGAAGGTCGAACGGATGTTCGAAATCTGGGCGATGTCGGCGTCCAGCGACGACAGCGCGCCGGAAGCGTTGGCCTGCGTGGTGACATTGATGGTGCCGGTATTGGTCAGACCGGAGTTGTACGCGTTCATCACGCCGGCCGAAGTCAGGTCGGTGGACGAGATCGACACTTGGTTGGTGGTCGCGCCGGACGAGCCCACTTGGAAGGTCAGTACCGAACCACCGGACAACAGGCTGGTGCCGTTGAACTGGGTGGTTTGCACGATACGCGAAATTTCCTGGGTCAGCTGGTCCACTTCGTTCTGCAGCTGCGAACGGTTGGTGTTGCTGACCGAGCCGTTGGAAGCCTGCACCGCGATTTCACGAATGCGCTGCAGGTTGTTGGCGAGCTGGCCCAAGGCGCCTTCCGCCGTCTGACCGACGGAGATGCCGTCGTTGGCGTTCTTGATCGCCTGGTTGTTGCCGCGAATGGCCGAGGTCAGCGTCTGCGAGATGGCCAGACCTGCGGCGTCGTCCTTGGCGCTGTTGACGCGCAGACCGGAAGACAGGCGTTGCAGCGAAACTTGCAGCGAGTTGTTGGAGTTGCCGAGGTTGCGCTGCGCATTCAGCGACGCGATGTTGGTGTTTACTGTAATAGCCATGTTATTCCCCTAGAGATCCATCTGCGTCAAGAGCGGAATTCCGTAATTTGCGCAGCATGCTTACTAGATCGTCTAAAGGTTAATAAACTTGACCAAAATGGTATTTTTACCAAATATTCGTCAGGCAAGGAAAACCGAGGCGGCCCGCTGGCGGCGGGCGTGAATCCACGCGCGCCGCCAGCCTCAGGACAACAACGCCCGCTCAGCCGCTCAAAACGCGGAACCAGTCGTCGTTGTGATCTTCCAGCCAGTAATGTTGTTCCACCCAGGCGCGCAAGGCGTCGCCCTCACTCTCGGTGGCGTCCAGATCATGGATGCGGCTGCGAATCGCCTCGACCCAGACGCTCGCTTCGTTCGGCACCCGGCATACCGGCGCGTCATTGGTCTGATAAGGGAAGATATCGGTGCACACCACCGGCCAAGCCATCGCGCCATACTCCAGCAAGCGCAAATTGCTCTTCGCCTCGTTGAAGGCGTTGATCTCCAACGGCGCCACAGCCAGATCCAGGTTCAGCTTTACGACGGCTTCGGGGTATTGGGCAAACGGCACCGAATGATGGACTTCCGCGACATAGGGGCGGAACTGCGGCAAGCACATGCCCATGAAGACCCACTCCACCTCGTCCGCCGTCTGTTTGATCACTTCCAACAACAACTCCAAGTCGCCGCGGTGCTGCGACGCGCCCACCCAACCAACCCGCGGCTTGCGGCCTACGCGTCGCTGAGCGCGCAAATCGCCCCACACGCTCCTGCGCAGCCGGTTGGGAATCACGATGCGTTGATCAATCATGTCGCGCGTGAACTGCTCCAGCGGCTCGGTGGAGACCACCAGCGCGTCGCATAATCGCAGCGCCTTGCGCAAACGCTGCTTGGCGTCCGGGTACAAACGCTTCCACTGATCGTATAGATTGCTTTTTTCCGGTGTTCCGCCAATCAAATCGTCAAGGCCGAACACCACTCTCATATCGGGAATGAACTCCCGATACGCGGTCAAAGCCTCATAGATGGCGTCATTGATGCCGGTGTGCACCAAGAAGGCGTCGGGCGCATGCCTGGCCATTTCAACAATCGACAGCAGACCGTGGGAGGGCTGGTGGATCTCGCCATCCAGCTTGCCCTGCTCCTGCAGCACCGACAAAGGCTGGCTCAGGCGATACTCGCCGCTGCCGCCAGGCACCGGCAGGCCAAGCACCCGCTGCCGTCCAGCCACCTTGCGGTCCCAGGAGACAATGCTGCGCACTTCAAACTCCATGCAGCGGCCTCGCAACGACAAGTGGCGATTAAACCCTGGGTCATAGGCCAATGCGGGCAGCCAGCGGTGCAACATGGCTTCGCGCTCGCCGCGCTCTCTAACCGCGGCCTCCAGCAGAACCACGGGGTCCGATGTTTTGCGACCGATGCTCTTGGCATGATGGTGATACAACACCGCAAACGGGTTATAAAGGTTGCGCAATCCTCCCGCCTGTATCTTCAAACACAGATCGACGTCATTGAAGCAAACCTTGAACGCGTCTTCATCCATGCCGCCAACCGCGGCATAAATCTCTTTTTGCACCAGCAGGCACGCGCCGGTCACGGCGGAGTAGTTCTGCATGGTCACCACGCGGTTAAGGTAGCCGTTCTCGGTGATATCCTGCCCTTCGAACACATGCTCGCCAATCGAATGCATCGTGCCCGGCAAGCCCATCACGATGCCTGCGTGCTGGATTTTGCCGATTTCCGGGTAGATCAGGCGCGCGCCGACGGCGCCGACGCCAGGCTGCTGCGCCGCGCCCAGCATGCGCTCCAGCCAGGAGGGCAGGATCACCTCGGTGTCATTGTTCAGCAATAGCAGATACTCGCCCTTGGCCTGCTCGGCGGCCAGATTGCATTGCGCCGAGAAGTTGAACGGCGCGTCGTACTGCAGCACCCGCACCCGGTCGGGATAGCGTTCCACCAATTGCTGATAGTACTCGGCGGTTTCAGGCTGCTCCGAGCGGTTATCCACCAGCAGCAACTCGAAATGCGGGTAGGCCGTCTTCTGGAACAGACTCTCGACGCAGGGCATCAGATATTCCAGCTTGTCGCGAGTCGGAATCACCACCGACACCAGCGGCTGACCCATCACTCGATAATTGAAATGGTAAGTGCCCAGCGCCAGTCCCTCGCTGACTTCCGCCGGCATCGGCAGACTGGCCGCGTGGTTCTGCAAGGCGACCAGGCGCGCGGCCCCGCCCAACGGGTCCGCCTCCAGTCGTCGCCACGGCAATGAAAGCAGGATGTCGTCGACATGACCGATGACGCTCTCGCCCTCGGCCGCCAGCAAGCGCAACAAGGCGTCGTAGTGGTAGGCGTTGGGAAAGGTCTGAAAGCCGCCAAGCTTCGCCAAGCCCGCGGTGGAAAACGCCACCGCGCTGCCGATGTAGTCCATGGAGCGCAGATAATCCGGCGAGAACTCCGGCAGGAAGGCCGGTAAAAAGCGCTCGCCCATCGGCGACACCACGTCATGGTCAAAGTAAACCGCCTGCCAATCCGGCCGGGCGTAAATCGCCTCTCCCACGCGCAACAAGGCCTGTGGCTGCAGCCGGAAGCCGGCGGGCAACAGCATGGTCCATTCCGCCGGCACATCCGCGATCACGCCGTTGACGGCGGCCACCACCGTTTCATAATCGGAAAGGTCGGCCAATTGCAACCAGCCCAGCTGATCGCTGTTTTCGAACACGGGATCCGGCACCGGCGTATCGGCCAGCACGATCAGACGCCAATGCGGATACAGCTGGCTCTCCATCGCCTTGAAGCTTTCCGCCAATCGCGTCAGTTCCGGCTGGCTCGCCAGGCACAGCAAATTGAACGTCGGCCGCGTGCTCCATTGCTTCATCATGCTTTCGGCCAACTGCTCGACATGAATTTCGCGGAAGTTGTAATTTTTCAACCAATGGTGGTAACGCATCAGTTCCGCGATATCCCAGCCCGTCATCGGCGAAGCATCCACCTCGCCCCATTGAGCGGGCATGGCCTTGCGCTGCAGCGGCGGCAGCACGTGATTCCACAGCTCAAAAATCTGCGGCATCGCTTGATCCAGCAAGCGGTGCTCCAAGACATGCTGGCGCGCCGCTTCGGCCTGCGCACGGCGCGCTTCCGGCTTGTCTATCAGGGCGGCGATCGCATCGAACCAGCCCTGCTCGGTGTTTTCCACCACGGCGGCCAGGCCCGTGCCCTTTAGCCAAGCGTAAGCCGGCACGTCGGACACCACGCTGGCGGCCCCGGCCAAGGAGTATTCCAGCCACTTCAAGTCGGATTTGCCGTCGTTGAATTCGCTGGACTTCAACGGCGCCAGGCCAATATCGATGCGCAAGTCCGCCAGAGTCGGCAAATACTCGCTGTAGGGCAGAAAGCTGGATACCTGCCTCACCCCCTTGAGCCCCACC
This sequence comes from Chromobacterium sp. FG22, assembly GCF_057809415.1. Classification (NCBI taxonomy): domain Bacteria; kingdom Pseudomonadati; phylum Pseudomonadota; class Betaproteobacteria; order Neisseriales; family Chromobacteriaceae; genus Chromobacterium; species Chromobacterium sp. FG22. The sequence continues at coordinate 15,953 of NZ_JBMDJX010000031.1, forward strand.
AGGGAGGGCGGAACCTCTCCCCAGAACACGAAGCGCACCTGGCCGGCGTAGTCGTGATAAATGCGGAACAGGGCCGAGGACAGATGATCCAGGTCTTTTTTATGCGTGCCGGTGCCGGCGAAGCCGATGGTGACCAGAGGATCGCTGCGTTCCAGCGGCGCCACCAAGCGCGCCGATGCCAGGCGGTTGGGCAATACCGCCACATTGCTGTTATAGCGCCGCACCCGCTCCGCCAATGGCTCGGTCGCCGCGATCACTTGCGCGCACAAGGGCATCAGCCACTCGATCACCGGGAACAAGGTATGGAAGTCATCGTACATCGGGTGGCTTTCCGGCATGCCCAGCAGCCAGTCGTCCACTTCGTAAATAATCGGCTTGCCGGAATCCACCATCGCTTGCAATAGCGGCTGATACGACGAAGATGGAAAAGCGCGCTGCACCACGAACATATCCATGGCGGCCACAAACTCCTCATCGCTGGCGAACGGATAGTTTCCGTTTGGCATATGAATCGCCGAATTGCGATACAGGCAAGACTCGAATACGGGAGACAACATGTTCAGCACATCGCCCAAGCGCAGTCTGAAGCAGGCGGCGTCCAGACCGTCCCGCGTCAACACTCCCACCTTGGGCTTTTTGTTGATCATGTCGAGCAGACGATGCTGAAGCTTGCTCTCACTCATTTTCGGGTCTCTTTCTTAATGGGAGGATGCGGCTGAACCTTCGGCCGAAAGGCGCATTCTGGCGCTGTTCCAACAGCCGGACAAGTGATGTCCCGTTCATCGACGTCTTAAGGGAAGCTCGCCATAAACGGTCTCACTCCACTATATCAAAAACATGCGGCGCGGCTCTTCATCCCCGCCAAACCGCTGCGCTTCGACTCGAAGCCCAGGTCAAAGGCGCGAAAACACAGGGGCGGACGCGCCCCCTTGCCCTCCCCTGTTCCGCAGCGACGCGCGAACCTGGCGCCGACCCGATATGCAGAACAAAGGATGCAAAACTGAAATGGCCAAACTGGCAATAAGGCAAAAATCACATGCCAAGTGCTTTTCTTTTGCGATATCTTGCAATTTTGATCAATGCCCGCCTTGGTTTACGCCATTGTCGACCTTGCCGCAAGCATGCCCTTTCTATAGTCTGCTGCCACTCAAGTTTAAGGTGCGCCAGACGATAAAATGCTAGCCCGCACACATTGGCATCACAAGGAATCCTCCATGCAAGTCTTGGTAACTGGAGCCGCCGGCTTCATCGGCAGCCATGTCTGCGATCTGCTTCTGAACGAAGGCCACTCCGTCGTTGCACTGGACGATTTGTCCACCGGCAACGAGCGCAATCTGTCTGCATTTGCCGCACACACCCATTTCCGTTTCGTGCGCGCAGACATCCGCGAGCGCGAAGCCATCAAACCTCATTTCGCCGGCGTCGACTGGGTCATTCACCTGGCCGGGCGCTCCGACATCGTACCTTCCATCGAACAGCCGGAAGACTATTTCGACGTCAACGTCAACGGCACGCTGAACGTGCTGCAAGCCGCCAAACAGCATGGCGTAAAAAAACTGGTTTACGCCGCGTCGTCTTCCAGCTACGGCATCCCCGACACGTATCCGACTCCGGAAAACACCCCGATCAAGGCTGAGTACCCCTATGCGCTGACCAAGGCCATGGGCGAAGAACTGGTGCTGCACTGGGCTCGCGTCTACCAATTGCCCGCGCTGTCGCTGCGTCTGTTCAATGTCTACGGCCCGCGCTCCCGCACCAACGGCGCTTACGGCGCGGTATTCGGCGTCTTCCTGGCACAAAAGCTCAAAGGTCTGCCGCTGACCATAGTCGGCGACGGCAGTCAAACCCGCGACTTCACTTTCGTCACCGATGTCGCCAACGCCTTTGTCACCGCAGCCGGCTCCTCCCTAAGCGGCGAAGCGCTCAACGTCGGCAGCGGCAACCATTACAGCGTCAATTACCTGGTGGATTTATTGGGCGGCGAACGCACCTACATCCCCAAGCGCCCCGGCGAACCGGACTGCACTTTTGCCGATACCCGCCTGATCAGAGAACGCCTGGGCTGGCAACCCAAAGTTAGTTTCGAACAAGGCGTGGACATCATGCGCCGCTGCATTCAGGACTGGGCCGACGCGCCGGTTTGGACCCCCAGCAGCATCGATACCGCCACCCGCAGCTGGTTCACCCATCTGGGACAAGCATCATGATCACCCATAGTTTTTCCGCGGCGCTGGCCCGCTTCCAGCAAGTCCTGTCCAGCCTGCGCGTCACGGCGGCAGGCCAGGAACTGGCGGCCGAAACCGGCTTGCTGCGCACGCTTGATTTGCTGCGCAGGGCCAAAGCGGAAGACCGCGCGGTCTACTTGATAGGCAATGGCGGCAGCGCCGCACTGGTGGCGCACGTCCAGAACGACCTGGTCAACAAGGCGCGGCTGCGCGCCCATGTGCTGCACGAGCCGGCGCTGATGACCTGCATGAGCAACGACTACGGTTACTCCCGCGCCTATGCGGAATTGCTGGAACGCTATCTCAGAAGCGGTGATATCCTGATCGCGGTCAGCAGTTCCGGCCGTTCCGCCAATATCCTGGCGGCCGCCGAAGCCGCGTCCACCCGGTCAGCCCAAATCATCACCCTGTCCGGCTTCGCGCCCGACAATCCCTTGCGCGGCGCCGGTCATGTCAACATCTGGCTGCCGTCGGACGATTACGGCGAAGTCGAAGTCGGACACCAGCTGATACTTCACTACCTGTCGGACGCGCTAGCAGAGAAATAGCATGAGCACGGAAAAAATCAAAAGCCTGGACGCGCTGGGTGAACTGGCGCAACAGGCCAAGCAAGCGGGCCGCAAAGTGATCCACTGCCATGGCACTTTCGACCTGATGCACACGGGGCATATCAAGCATCTGCAGCATGCTCGCTCATTAGGCGACATGCTGGTGGTCACCGTTACCTCGGACGCCTTCGTGCGCAAGGGACCGGGACGACCGGTCTTCACAGAACTGCTGCGAGCGGAGAATCTGGCGGCACTGGCCTGCGTCGACTATCTGGCGATCAGCGACGCCGAAACCGCGAGCACCGCCATTGAACACATCCAACCCCATCTCTACGTGAAGGGCAGCGACTACGCCGACGCCAGCCAGGACCCCAGCGGCAATATCGCGCGCGAAGTCGCCGCCGTACGCCAGCACGGAGGCGATGTCTACTTCACCGACGAAATCACCTTCAGTTCCACCAAGTTGCTGAACGACCATTTCGACGTTCTGCCGCAAGACACCCGCCTGTTTCTGGAAAGCTTCAAGAAAAGTTGCCCCTTGGAAGATTTCCTGGCCCATGTCCAGGCGCTGGCCAAGATGAAGGTGCTGGTAGTTGGTGACGCCATCATTGATGAATACCACTACGTCCACACCCTGGGGCAGACCGGCAAGGGCACCTCGCTGGCGGTGCGCTATCAAAGCGAGGAACGCTTCGCCGGCGGCGCCATCGCGGTAGCCAACCACATCGCCGGCTTCGCCGCCAACGTCACCCTGTTGACCGCGCTGGGCCAACACGACGATTCGCTGGAATACGTCAGCAGTAAATTAAAGGCCAATGTCCAACTAGAGCACCGCTTCTTCAAAACCGCCCCGACACTGATCAAACGCCGTTTCGTCGATCAGGAGCTGCAGCGTCTGTTCGAGATTTACTTTGGCGGCGAAGAGCAGGAGGACGAAGCGCTGGAACAATCCTTCTGCGACTGGATCGCCCTGCACGCCGGCGCCTTCGACGCCGTAATCGTGCCCGACTTCGGCAACGGCCTGATCAGCCGCAAGATGGCGCACAGCATCTCCCAGCATGCGGCCTTCCTGGCGATCAATACCCAAATCAACAGCGGCAACCGCGGCTACCACATCATCACCCGTTATCCGAAGGCGGACTTCCTCTGCCTGAACGAGCCGGAAGCGCGGCTGGCCACCCATGACCGCCAGTCCCCGTTGGAAGAAGTCGCCGCCGACCTGCGCGCCCAGCTGGATGCTCGGGCGATGGCCATCACCCGCGGCGCCAAGGGCGCGCTGATCGTCGACCACGACCGCGCGGTGCCCATTCCGGCCTTGTCCTCACACGTGGTGGACCGTATCGGGGCCGGCGACGCCTTCCTGTCGCTGGCAGGCCTGTGCATGGCCTCGGGCGCTTCGTCCGAAATGGCAGTGCTGGCCGGCAGCATCGCCGCGGCGCTGGATGTCCAAATCGTCTGCAACCGCGAGCCGATCGACCCGGTCCTGTTCGCCAAGTATGCGACCACGCTGTTGAAGTGAAGGAGTAACGCTCATGGACACCTTTCTGATCGACAGCCACAAGCTGGTCTACCACCCGCGCCGCGTCGCCGACCTGATAGAGTCCGGCGACGACTGGGAAAAAGCCAAACACATCTACCCGATCTATCTGGAGTTGTCGCCGGTAGGCGCCTGCAACCATCGCTGCACCTTCTGTGCGGTGGACTACATCGGCTATAAGTCGGTGATGCTGGATTACGCGATGCTGGAACAAAGGCTGCCGGAAATGGGGCGGCTCGGCGTGAAAAGCATCATGTACGCCGGTGAGGGCGAGCCGCTGCTGCACAAGAAGATCAACGAGATCGTCGCCTTGACCAAGGCCTCCGGCATCGATGTGTCCTTCACCACCAATGGCGTGCTGCTGAACACTGAGTTTGTCGAACGCTCACTGGACAAAACCTCCTGGATCAAGGTTTCGCTGAACGCCGGCACCGCCGCTTCCTACGCCGCAGTGCATCAGACCCGGGAGCGCGACTTCCAGCGCGTGGTGGACAATCTGAAATACGCCGCCGCCTATAAGCGCCAGCACAATATTGCCTGCACCATAGGCGTGCAAGCGGTGCTGCTGCCGGAAAACGCCGCGGACATGCCCGAACTGGCGCGCATCTGCCGCGACGAGATCGGCGCCGACTACCTGGTGATCAAGCCCTACTCCCAACACTTGTACAGCGAGACCCATCAGTACGAAGACATCAACTACCATCCCTATCTAGCGATGGAAGAAGAACTGGCGGCGTTCAACGGCCCCGATTTCCAGCTGATCTTCCGCAGCCACACCATGCAGAAGTATCTGGAAAAACCGGAGGCCCGTTATCAGAAATGCCATGCCACGCCCTTTGTCTGGGGCTATGTGATGGCCGACGGCAGCGTCTACGGCTGCAGCGCTTATCTGCTGGACAAGCGCTTCGAATACGGCAACCTGAACCAGGCCGGCTTCCAGGAAATCTGGGAAGGCGAACGTCGCAAGGAAAGCTTCCATTTCATCCGCAATCACTTGGACATCAAGGATTGCCGCCGCAACTGCCGGATGGATGAAATCAACCGTTATCTAGACCGCCTGGTGAACCAGTCGGTACCTCACATCAACTTCATCTGAGCGCCGCCATGAACTCCGCTCACGCATTATTGGAAAACATGCTGCTGATCCGGCGTACGGAAGAGGCCATCGCCCGCCGCTATCCGGAGCAACGGATGCGCTGCCCGGTTCACCTGTCCATAGGCCAGGAGGCCGCCGCCGCCGGCGTCGGTCTGGCGCTGGAGCGGCAGGATCAGGCGGTCAGCACCCACCGCGCCCACGCCCACTACCTGGCCAAGGGCGGCGACCTCGACGCGATGATCGCCGAACTGTACGGCAAGGCCAGCGGATGCTGCGGCGGCCGCGGCGGTTCTATGCATTTGTCCGACCCGCAAGCCGGCTTCCTGGCCAGCACTGCCATCGTCGGCAACAGCATACCCATTGGCGTCGGCATGGCGTTGGCCCAGCAGCAGCAAGGCTCTCGCCAAATCAGCTGCGTCTTTCTAGGCGACGGCGCTACGGAAGAAGGCGTGTTCTTTGAAAGCGCCAACTTCGCCATCGTGCGCAAGCTGCCGGTGCTGTTTGCCTGCGAGAACAACCTTTACTCAGTCTATAGCCCTCTGTCCAAACGCCAGCCCGCCGGCCGTTCGCTGGCGGGCTTCGCCGAAGCCATCGGCCTGCGCGCCATCACCGTGGACGGCAATGACGCGGAGGCCGTCTACGCCGCGGCATGCGAAGCCGTTACAACAATCCGCAACGGCGCCGGCCCTTGTTTCATCGAGATGCCGACCTATCGCTGGCTTGAGCATTGCGGCGCGTTTGACGACGACCATCTGAACTACCGGCCGGAGGGCGAATTGCAGGTCTGGAAGGAGCGCGACCCGATTCCGCGCCAGATCGAGCGCGCCGGCGTCAGCCGCGAATGGCTGGCCGCCTGCGAGGCGCGCGTCGCCGCCCGCGTGGATACGGCCTTCGCCAAAGCCGAGGCCGCGCCGTTCCCTGACGCGGACAGCGCGCAAGACGGCATCTACGCCACGCCACTGGGAGAGCGAGCATGAGCATGATCAACGCCGCCCAGGCCATCAACCAGGCGCTGCGCTTGGCCATGGAGCAAGACCCGGCGGTCATCTGCTATGGCCTGGGCGTAGACGACCCCAAAACCATCTTCGGCACCACCTCCGGCCTGCAACAGCAGTTCGGCCCGCAGCGGGTGTTCGACATGCCCACCTCGGAAAACGCGATGACCGGCATCGGCGTCGGCGCGGCGCTGGGCGGATTGCGGCCGGTGATGTGTCACCAGCGGCTGGACTTCTTCCTGCTGGCCATGGATCAACTGGTCAACAACGCGGCCAAATGGCGCTATACCTTCGGCGCGCAGCACCGGGTGCCCTTCACGCTGCGGCTGATCCTAGGGCGCGGTTGGGGCCAAGGCCCCACGCACTCGCAAAACCTGCAAGCCTGGTTCGCCCATGTGCCAGGCTTGAAAGTAGTGATGCCAGCCAGCGCCGCCGATGCGAAAGGCCTGCTGTTGTCGGCGATCTTCGACGACGACCCTGTGGTCTTTCTGGAGCACCGCTGGGTGCATCCGGCCACCGACGACGTACCCGAAGGCGATGTCCGTGTTCCCATCGGCAAAGCCAAGACCGTAATGGAGGGCGATGCCGTCACCATCGTCGCCATGTCCTATCTGGTGGCGGAAGCGCGCCACGCCTGCCAGGCCTTGGCCCAGGCAGGCGTGCACTGCGATCTGATCGACTTGCGCAGCATCAAGCCGCTGGACATGCCCGCGCTGGAGCGTTCTCTGGCCAAGACCGGCCGTCTGCTGGTGCTGGACACCGGCGCGGCCACCGGATCCGTCGCCGGCGAAATCATCGCCCGGCTCAGCATCAGCCACTGGTCCTCGTTCCGTTGCCCGCCGCGACGCCTGTGCGCGCCGGATTGTCCGGAACCCACCAGCTATGGCTTGAGCAAGGCGTTTTACACAGAAGCCGCCGACATCATCACAGCCGTCGGCGACATGTTGGGATTGGCAACCCTTCCCCTGGATGCCCTCCCCCCCGCCCGTTCCCACCACGATGTGCCGGGGGACTGGTTCACCGGGCCATTCTGAAAGACTTAAGGAGCTTGCCATGAGCGAGAACAAACCCAAGGAAGGCGTCAATCGCTTCGGTCAAAAGACCACCACCATGATTCCGGAGGAGGCGCCGCTGGCCCGCAATCCCGGCCACAAGTTGCGCACTTCCAACGTCATCGTCAATCGCAAGGCGCTGACCGATGCCGAAGCGCAGCTGGATAGTTATCAGCTGGAAAAAAGCACTGGCCAGAAGATCCAGTTTTACAGCGAAGGCAACCAGATTGGCGTGATCCGCATGTCGGAGGGCGACGGCGACGAACATGTGCCCAACCAGTTCACCGGCCCCAGCTTCCGCAACCCGCCGCAGCGTTTCCGCTTCGACGGCCACAAGATGATGCATCATCTGGACCGTGTGCTGGCCTGGCAGCGTGGCGAGCGCTTCGCGCCCATCCATATCGATATGGGCCTGACCAAGTTCTGCAATACCGCCTGTATCTACTGCTACGCGGTGGTGCAGAACATGACCAAGGGCACCATGATAGGCCGTGATGCGCTGCTGTCCTACATCAAGGATTGCGGCCGCCTGGGGGTGCGTTCCATCGGCTTCATCGGCGACGGCGAGCCCACGCTCAACCCGGCGCTGTACGACGCCACCGTACTGGCCGGCGAACTGGGTGTGGACACCTCGATGGCCACCAATGGACTGCTCCTGGACATGGACCGCGCCCACGACCTGCTCAAGAACATGAGCTGGATCCGCTTCAACCTGTCCGCCGGCACTCGCGAGGGTTTCCGTCGCGTGCACCAATCCAAGGAAGCCAACTTCGACCTGCTGGTGGAAAAGATCCGCGCACTGGTGCAGATCAAGAAAGAGTACGGCTACAAGTGCACGTTGGGCTTGCAGATGGTGCTGATCCCGGAATGCTTCGACGAAGTCATTCCCGAGGCCAAACTGGGCGCAGAACTCGGCGTGGATTACTTCGTCATCAAACACTGCTCCGACTCCGAGTACAAGGAAATCGGCATCAACTATGATGAATATCTGACGATAGGCGACATGCTCAAGGAAGCGGAAGGGTATTCCACTACTGACTACGTAGTGCAGGCCAAGTGGAACAAGATCAACGCGGCCTCCGAATCCGCCCTATACAAGAACGGCTTCCGTAAGTACGACGTCTGCCACGGCACGCCCTTCCTGCTGCAAATTTCCGGCAATGGCAAGATCTACCCCTGCGGCCCCTTCTTCAACAAGGAACGCTTCTATATCGGCGACCTGCACGAACAGTCGTTCTTCGACATAGTGATGGGAGACCGTTACTGGGCGGTGCACAAGGACGTCAGCGAATCCGTGGACGTGCACAAGGACTGCGCCATCGGCTGCCGCCAGGACTATGTCAATAAATTCCTCTGGGATTTGAAGAACCCGCCGGAACACATCAACTTTATATAATACACTCCAGCTTAGCCGGGCGGCGCCGCTGCCCGGCCCGCCCGATTCGTTTATTGGAAATCCCGTTCTATGATCTCGATTGTCATTCCGGCGTACAACTATGCCAGGTACCTGCCTGACACCCTGAACAGCGTGTTGCAGCAAGGCGTGGACGATATGGAAATCATCGTTTGCGACGATTGCTCCACCGACGACACCCGCGCGGTGGTCGAAGGCTTCGCCAAGCAGGACTCCCGCATTCACTATTTTCTCAACGAAAAGAATCTGGGTGCGACGCCGAACATCAATCAGGGCATCAAAAAAGCCAATGGAGACTACATCGTCCTGATCGGCGCCGACGACATGCTGGCACCAGGCAGTCTGAACACGCTGAAGCAGGCCTTGGATCAGCACCCGGACTGCGGTTACGCATTTGGCCGCTACACCATGATCAACAGCCACAACCAGCATATTCCGCTGCAACACCCCGGCTGGCTGAATCAGGACTACTTTGGCAGCCGCGACGAATTTCCCAATCTGCTGAAGTTCGATTGCTATATCAATATCGGCGCCGCCATGTTCCGCAAGGAAACCCTTGGCGACGAAGATTTCTTCGACACTTCCTTATCCGCCTTCGACAGCGAGCGCTTCTTCCGCGCCACGGATTGGGAGAAGATGATCAAGTTGTCGCTGCGCGGCGTGAAAAGCGCTTTCATCAACAAAAACATCTCCATCTTCCGCTTGCACGACGAGCAGGCCTCCTCCGGCGATCGCTACGGCCGCTCCGGCCTGGCCTTCTTCGAGCACTCCATCCTGCTGGAAAAATACTTCACCGCGGAACATCTCGAACGACTGCTGCCCCATCTCGCCGACATCATCCGGCTCTACCAGTCCAAATTCGAGTACTTCCTCAGCCAGGCGCTGCCGGAGTTTCAGGAGCGCAAGGCGCTGGCGGAACAGCGCGCCAACGACATCCTCACCGGCATTGAGCGACAGATTAGCCAGCACTCGCAAGACAGCGCCCAGTCTTTCACCGAGTCCACGCTGCCGCAGGAAAGCACCGCGAGGGAGGCTAACCCGGACCAGCCCTTCTTCAGCATCATTTTCACCACATACGACCGTCCTCATCTGGCGGTCAACGCGTTGCAAAGCATCGCCGACCAAAGCTTCCGCGACTTCGAAGTCATCGTGGTCAATGATGGCGGCCTGCCTCAGGAATCGCTGGTCGAATGGCTGGGCAAGGATATTCAGGTCACCTATGTGCGCCAACCCAATCGCGGGGTGGCCGCGGCGCGCAACCTGGCGCTGCGTCTCTCCCGAGGCCAGTACGTGGTATATCTGGACGACGACGACATCATGTACGCTCACCACTTGGCGCGTTTGCACCATGAGGCCAGCAAGCACCCCGGCGCCCTGGTCTTCGGCAACGCCCACTTCATCACTGAGCAACTGAGTTGCGGCCTACGCGAAGAAAAAGGCCGCGCCCTAATGGCCTGCAAACAGTTCGACTTCAACCGTCTGCAAATCACCAATTACATTCCCATCAATGTGCTGGCGCATCCGCTTCTGATCATCGATCAGGTAGGTGGTTTTGACGAGGAACTGCCCTCACACGAGGACTGGGACCTGCTGATCCGCCTGTCGCGGGCCATTCCTTTTGTCCACTTCAACGACATCACCGTGCAAGTCCGCCGCCGACTCGGCAACGGTCAGGAATACGACTCCCGCACCGTGCGTGCCTGGCAGGGCATGAAACAGGACTTCATTGAGATTTACAGCCGCTACAGCGATATGGACATCCCCGAAATCAAGCAAGGGCGCGCCAAAGTGCTGGCGGCCGACCACCCCACTCAAGCGTTTAAATAAACGCCCCCAAGACAAACGCCCGGGCATGCCCGGGCGTTTGTCATGTGGAAGCCTCTCTCTCGCTCAGGCCGCTGCGCTCAACAAGGCCTGCAACACCCCGGTGCACATCTCCACCCCCATCGCCCCGGTGGTGGCGTCGAACTCCACCGTCGCCGCGCCGCCCTTGCCGGCCGCCCAGTTGCTGACCAGGCACAGATGCGCATAAGGCAGATTCATCTCCCGCGCCAAGGCCGCCTCCGGCATGCCGGTCATGCCGACTATATCGGCGCCATCCCGCTCCAACTTCAATATTTCCGCGGCGCTTTCCAAACGCGGCCCCTGAGTGCAGGCGTAAACGCCGCCCACCACGCCGCTGTGGCCGCTGTCCGCCATCGCGCGGATCAGGCGCTCTCGCAACGCCTCGTCATAAGGCGAGGAGAATTCGGCGTGCACCACAGGGCGGTCCAGCCCCTCGAAGAAAGTGTGCTTGCGGCCCCAGCTGTAGTCGATGATGTTGTCCGGCACCACCAGGCGGCCCGGCGGCATGTCGGGGCGGATGCCGCCCACAGTGCCGATGGCGATCACGCCTTTGACGCCTTGATCGTGCAGCGCCCAGATATTGGCGCGGTAATTGATTTCATGCGGCGCCAGCGAATGGCCGTAGCCGTGGCGCGCGATGAACACCACGTTCTGCCCGTTCAATAGGCCGAAGGTCAGCGCGCAGGAGGGATCGCCGTACGGGGTGCGCACAACTTGACGGTGGGTGACTTCCAATACGGGCAGCTGGGCCAGGCCGCTGCCGCCGATGATGGCCAACATGATGTGTCCCCTTGTAATGGCGCGACGAATCGCTGTTTTTGCCGCGGCCTGAGCTGGGCGGCTGTGGGATTCTTGCTTGCGGCGGAGCGCCGACGCTCCAATTATGGCCGATTATTTTCCGCCGGCACATGCCGCCGCGCGGTGAATTTACCCGCGGCCGCAAGGCTGGCGACGGCCGCTTTTGAAAACAAGCACTTGGCGAGCCGCCTGGAATTCCCGATGATTTATACAGATGTACAAATTCGGTTTGCATGGACTTATACGTTCGTATAAGAATAGAGGTATGAAACCGAACAACGCGACTCGACAGCAATTGCTGGACTGCGGACTGGCCATGGCCAAGGAAGCCGGTCTGCGCGCGCTCACCGTGCGCGGCCTGTGCCAGCGCGCCGGGGTCAATCCGGGCAGCTTCGTCTACCACTTCGGCAGCCGCGACCGCTACTTGGCCGAACTGCTGGAAAACTGGTACGCGCCGCTGTTCCGGCACATGCAATCGCAGTTGCAGCAGCAAGCGTCGGCCTTGCCGCGGCTGCAGACCCTGCTGCGCCAACTGCTGGCCTTCGTCGCCGAACACGGCGAGCTGATCGCCCACATGCTGCTGGACGCGGCCGCCGGCGAAACCGCCGCGCAGGGCTTTCTGTCCACGCTGGCGCCCCGTCATCCCAAGCTGCTGCTGCAAAGTATTGCCGACGCGCAACAGGCCGGCGAACTGGAGCGCGGCGACCCGCTGCACCAGGCGTTGTTCCTGATGTCGGCGCTGGGTCTGCCGGCGCTGGCCCAGCACATCATCGCCGGCAAGCCGCTGCTGCCCGGCCTGATCCAGCAAGCTTTCAACACCTACGCCATCGATCCGCGCCATATCGAGCAACGCCTGCAATGGGCGCTGCGCGGTTTGCGCCCATTGGAGCCACAGCCATGAAGCGTCCCCCTCTGCTCATCGGCCTCATCGTCGTCGCCCTGATCGCCGGAGGCGGCTACGCCTGGCGGCAACGGCAACTCGCCCAAGAACGCCTGAGCCTGTCCGGCAACGTCGACATCCGCGAAGTCAGTCTGTCCTTCCGGGTGGCCGGCCGCTTGCGGAGCCTGAACGTGGACGAAGGCGCCAGCGTACGCGCCGGCGAGCTGCTGGGCGAACTGGACGCGCGGCCTTATCAGAACGCCTTGCGCGACGCCGACGCCGGCCTGGCCGCCGCGCAGGCGCGCAGGGCGCTGTACCGCGCCGGCCCGCGCGGCGAGGACATCGAACAGGCGCAGGCCAATCTGGACGCGCGTCGCGCCGCGCGGCTCAACGCCGAGCAGACCTACCAGCGCCAGCGCCAACTGGCCGACACCGGCGCCTCCGCCCAACGCGCGCTGGACGAGGCCCGCGCGCAGCGCGACCAGGCGGCGGCGCAGGCCGAGGCGGCGCGCCAGCAATGGCAGGCGCTCAAGCGCGGCTACCGCAAGGAGGAAATCGCCGAGGCCGACGCCAACGCAGAACGCGCGGCGGCGCAGCAGGCCCAGGCCCAGCTGCAGTTGGCCGACACCCGGCTGCTGGCCCCGGCCGACGGCGTCATCCTCACCCGCGCGGTCGAACCCGGCGGCATGCTGAGCGCCGGCGGCCCGGTGTTCACCCTGTCACTGACCCGGCCCGTGTGGGTGCGCGCCTACGTCGCCGAGCCCGAGCTGGGCAAGGTAGCCCCCGGAACCAAGGTCAAAGTCCGCAGCGACGGCCGCGCCCAGCCTTACGACGGCGTGGTCGGCTTCGTCTCCCCCAGCGCTGAATTCACTCCCAAGAACGTGGAAACCCAGGACCTGCGCACCGCTCTGGTCTACCGGCTGCGCGTGGTGGTGCAAAACCCGGACGCCGCGCTGCGCCAAGGCATGCCGGTGACGGTGACGCTGGCGGACGGCCGCTGAGATGGATGCGCAAAACGCCATCGTCCTGCGCGGGCTGCGCCAGCGCTTCGACGCGCACGAGGCGCTGGCCGGCATAGACGCGACGATACGCCGCGGCGCGATCACCGGCCTGGCCGGGCCGGACGGCGCCGGCAAGACCACCTTGCTGCGGCTGCTGGCCGGCCTGCTGCAAGCCAGCGACGGCGCCGTCCGCGTCGAAGGGCTGGACCCCATCGCCGACGGCGACGCGCTGCGCGCGCTGATCGGCTATATGCCGCAGCAATTCGGCCTGTACGAAGACCTGACGGTGCTGGAAAACCTGGAGCTGTACGCCGATCTGCGCGGCGTCGCCGGCGAGCGCCGCCGGCACAGCTTCGAACGCCTGCTGGCCTTCACCGACCTGGCCCGTTTCACCGCTCGGCCGGCCGGCAAACTGTCCGGCGGCATGAAGCAGAAGCTGGGCCTGGCCTGCGCGCTGCTGGGCGAGCCGAGGGTCTTGCTGCTGGACGAGCCCAGCGTCGGCGTCGATCCGATTTCCCGGCGCGAACTGTGGAAGATGGTGGGCGAACTGGCCGCCGACGGCATGACCGTGCTGTGGAGCACCTCCTATCTGGACGAGGCCGAACGCTGCGACGAAGTGCTGCTGATCAACGCCGGCCAGCTGAGCTACGCCGGCGCGCCCGGCGAGCTGATCCGACGCATGGAGGGCCGCAGCGTGCAACTGCGCGGCATCGCCGGCAACCCTCGTCAGATACTGCGGCGCGCACTGCGTCAGCCGCAAGTGCTGGACGGGGTGATCCAGGGCCAGGCGCTGCGCCTGGTGCTGCGCCTGGCCGGCCGGCCGCCTGAGCTGAACGCCTTGCAGGCCGGGCCGGACGCCTGTTTCGTCGTGGTTCCGCCGCGGCTGGAGGACGCCTTCATCGAACTGCTGGGCGGCGGCCCCGGCGGCGACTCGGGCCTGGCCGAGCAGATGCCGCCGGCGCAACTGCCGGCCGGCGTGGACCCGGACGCTGTGATCCGCGCCGAACAGCTCACACGCCGTTTCGGCGATTTCGTCGCCGCCGACAATATCGACTTCCAGGTGCGGCGCGGCGAGATCTACGGCCTGCTCGGCCCCAACGGCGCCGGCAAGTCCACCACTTTCAAAATGCTGTGCGGCCTGCTGCGGCCCAGCGCCGGCCAGGCCAGCGTGATGGGCATAGACCTGAAACGCAGCGCCAGCCGCGCGCGCCGGCAGCTGGGCTATATGGCGCAGAAATTCGTGCTCTACGGCAATCTCAGCGTCGCCCACAATCTGGACTTCTTCTCCGGCATCTACGGCCTGAGCGGCCAGACGCAACGCGACACCGTCGCCGAAATGGTCCGTGTGTTCGCGCTCGCGCCCTATCTGGACATGCTCGCCGGCGCGCTGCCCCTGGGCTTCAAACAGCGGCTGGCGCTGGCCTGCGCGCTGATGCACCGGCCGCCGCTGCTGTTTCTGGACGAGCCCACCTCGGGCGTCGACCCCATCACCCGCCGCGAATTCTGGACCCATATCAACGGACTGGTGGACAAGGGCGTCACCGTGATGGTCACCACCCACTTCATGGACGAGGCCGAATACTGCGACCGCATCGGCCTGGTCTACCGCGGCCGGCTGATCGCCAGCGGCACGCCGGACCAGCTCAAGCGCCAGGCCGCCGGCGTCGATGAAGACATCACCATGGAGGAAGCCTTCATCCGCCTGGTGGCGGCCGACGACCGCGCCGGAGCCCCCGCATGAGCGCCGCCGTCAAACCCGCCCGCCTGCTGGCCTTGTGCCGCAAGGAAGCCATGCAGATCGTGCGCGACCCCAGCAGCATCCTGATCGCCTTCGTGCTGCCGATGGTGCTGCTGTTCATCTTCGGCTACGGCATCAATCTGGACGCCAACAAGGTGCGCATCGGCGTGGTGCTGGAAGACAGCGGCGTCGAAGCCCGCCGCTTCGCCGACGCGTTGGCGGGCTCGCCCTATCTGGACGTCCGTGCCGGACATGACCGCGCCGAGATGCGCGCGCGGCTGGCCGCCGGCGAAGTGCGCGGCATGGTGGTGATTCCCGCCGACTTCTCCGCCAAAACCCTCCAGGGACGCGGCGCGGCCGCGGCGCAGCTGCTCACCGACGGCGCCGAGCCCAATACCGCCAACTTCCTCGCCAGCTATCTGCAAGGCGCCTGGCAGATCTGGCAGACCCAGCGCGCGCAGGATCGCGGCCAGCCGCCGCCGGCCCAGCTGCGGCTGGAACCGCGCTACTGGTTCAATCCCGACACCGTCAGCCGCAACTATCTGGTGCCCGGCTCCATCTCGGTGATCATGACCATCATCGGCGCGCTGCTCACCTCGCTGGTGGTGGCGCGCGAATGGGAGCGCGGCACCATGGAGGCGCTGCTGTCCACCCCGGTGACCCGCGCCGAACTGCTGCTGTCCAAAATCCTGCCCTATTACCTGCTGGGCATGGCCGCGATGCTGGTCTGCGTGCTGGCGGCCACCCTGTTGATGGACGCGCCGCTGCGCGGCTCCTGGTGGCTATTGTTCATCGTCAGCAGCCTCTTCCTGGGCAGCGCCCTCGGCCTGGGCCTGCTGCTCTCCACCGTCACACGCAACCAGTTCGTCGCCGCCCAGGGCGCGCTCACCGCCGCCTTCCTGCCGGCCACCATGCTGTCCGGCTTCGTATTCGAGATCAACAGCATGCCGCCGCCGGTGCAGGCCGCCACCTATCTGGTGCCGGCGCGCTATTTCGTCAACGCGCTGCAAACCCTGTTCCAGGCCGGCGACATCTGGCCGGTGTTGTTGCTCAACACCGTCTGGCTGCTGCTGTCCGCGGCCTTCTGGCTGGGGCTGACCGCGCTTAAATTCCGCCGTCGGCTGGACGGTTAGAAAGGGTTCTCATGTGGCACTCACTGCTAACCCTGATCCACAAAGAACTGCGGGCCTTGCTGTCCAACCCGCAAAGCCGCCGGCTGCTGATCATGCCGGTGCTGTTGCAACTGCTGCTGTTCCCCTTCGCCGCCACGCTGGAAGTCAAGAACAGTACCCTGGCCATCTACAACCAGGACGGCGGCGCCGCCTCCATCGAACTGTCCCAGCGCCTGGCCGCGGCCCAGGCTTTTCCGCAACTGCTCAATATCCGCAGCGAAGCCCAGTTGCGCGACGCCATAGACCGCCAGCAAGCGCTGCTGGCCATCCGCATTCCGCCGGATTTCTCCCGGCGGCTGGCTCAAGGCAGCGCGCCGCCGCTGCAAGCCGTCATCGACGGCCGCCGCTCCAATAGCGCGCAAATCGCCTTCGGCTACGCCCAGCAAATCGTCGCCCAGTACGCGCGCGAACTCAGCCCCGCGCCGCCGCCGGCCCAGTTGCTGGTTCGCCATCTGTACAACCCCAATCTGGAATACCGCTGGTTCGTGCTGCCCAGCCTGGTGGCCATCATCACCACCATAGGCTGTCTGATGGTCACCGCGCTGTCATTGGCGCGCGAACGCGAGGAAGGCACGTTCGACCAATTGCTGGTCACCCCGCTGACCCCCGGCTACATCATGGCCGGCAAGGCCGTGCCCGGCATGCTGGTGGCCGCGCTGCAAGGCAGCGTCATTTCCGCCGCCGCGGTATGGATCTACCAAGTACCCTTCGGCGGCGGCATCGCCCTGCTCTATCTTTCCATGCTGTGTTACGGCCTGGCCCTGTCCGGCTGCGGCCTGCTGATCTCGGCGCTGTGCGCCAACCAGCAGCAGGCCTTTCTCGGCGTGTTCGGCTTCATGGCCCCGGCGGTGATTCTGTCCGGTTATATGGCGCCGGTGGAAAACATGCCCTGGCCGCTGCGCGCGCTCAGCGCCGCGGACCCGCTCAGCCATTTCATCATCGTGATCAAGGGCCTGTTTCTCAAAGGCTACGGCGCGGCCGAGGCCTGGCCGCACTTGTGGCCGCTGCTGCTCATCGCCGCCGCCACCCTTGGCCTGGCCTACCTGATCTTCCGTCACCGGAGCGGACAATGAATCCATCTCGCCTCGCCATCTGTGTCTTGCTAGCCCTGCTCGCCGGCTGCGCCATCGGCCCCGACTACCGGCCGCCAACGCCGGCGCAACTGCTGCCCGCCGCCAGCGCGGAAACCGAGCCGGAAGCCGCCGGCTGGTGGCAGGCCTTCCAGGATCCGGCGCTGAACCGCCTGGTCGGCGCCGCGCTGCGCCATAGCCCGGACCTGGCCAGCGCCGACGCCAACATCCGTCAGGCGCGCGCCGCGCTGGAGATCAACACCGGCGCGCAATGGCCTCAACTCAACGCCGGCGGCCGCATCAGCCGCGACCAACTAAGCCGCCGCGGCGAAGCGCTGGCCAATATCCCCTTCGCCAACCCACAAACCCTATTTACCGACTACCGCGCCGGCTTCGACGCCAGTTGGGAAATCGATCTGTTCGGCCATACCGCCCGCAGCGTGGAAGCCGGCCGCGCCCGGCTGGACGCCAGCCGAGAGCAAGCCGCCGACGCCGCCTTGCGCGTGGCCGCCGAAACCGCGCGGCTGGCGCTGGACTACCGCTACTGGGGCTTACGCGCCGACAACGCCGCCGCCCAGGTCCGCTGGCGCGCGGAACTGGCGCGGCTGAGCCGGCTGCAAGTCCAGGCCGGCCTCGCCGGCGCCGGCGAACTGGATCAGGCGGAAACCGAAAAGCTGCGCGCCGACGCGCAGTTGCAACCGCTGCTCGCCGCCCGCCAGGCCGCGCTCGCCGCACTGGGCCCGCTGACCGCGCTGCCGACGGAACAGCTGCGCGCGCTGCTGGACGCCGCCGCGCCCGCCCCGCGGCTGCCCGCCGCGCCCGCCGCCGGCCTGCCGTCGGAACTGCTGCTGCGCCGGCCGGACCTGCGCGCCGCGGAACGGCAGCTGGCGGCCGCCAGCGCCGACATCGGCGTGGCCGCGGCCGAGCAATACCCGCGCTTCAGCCTGCTGGCCAGCGGCGGCTGGGACAGCGTCCGCCCCGGCGACTTCGCCTCCCAGGCCAGCCGCTACTGGAGTTTGGGGCCGCAACTGAGCCTGCCGCTGTTCGCCGGCGGCCGGCTGCAAGCCCAGGTCCGGGCGCGCGAGGCCGGCTACGACGCCGCGCTGGCGCAATACCGCAAGGCGGTGCTGCAAGCGCTGGCCGATGTGGAAACCGCGCTGCTGCGCAGCCAGGCCGGCCGCGTCCAGGACGCGCGGCTGGCCGAGGGAGAAGCCGCGCTGCAACGCCAGCTTGGCTACGCCCGCCAGCGCGTCGCCGTCGGCGAGGCAGCGCAAAGCCATGCGCTGGAAGCGCAATTGCAGCTTGCCGCATTGCGCGAACAGCGGCTGGCCGCGCGGCAAACGCTGTCCGCCGACCTGATCGCGCTGTACAAGGCGCTGGGCGGCGGCGCCTTAGCCGCCGACGCGCCGCCGCGCTAAACCCGCCCCCGCGCCGCGTTTAAGCTGCGCTTAAGTTTGCGGTGTTCCAATCGCCTTAATCCCCTATCGCAAGAAAGGACATGGCGATGAACCCTAGACTCCCCCTGCTCAGCCTGCTGCTGCTCGCCAGCGGCGCCTTGTACGCCGCCGCCAGCCTGTGGCAAAGCGGCCTGCCGGCCAACTACTGGCAATGGCGACACGAACTGGTGCTGCTCAGCGGCGTGCAATTGATGGCCGTGATGAGCGCCGCCATGCTGCTGGCCGCGCGCCCGCGCTGGCTGGAACCGCTGCTGGGCGGCCTGGACCGCCTCTACGCGCTGCACAAGCAGCTGGGCATCGCCGCCGGCCTGCTGCTGGCGGCTCACTGGCTGATCAAGCTGTCGCCCAAGCTGATGCTGGCGCTGGACTGGGTCGCCCCGCGCATCAAGAGCGGCGGCGGCGGCAAAGACCCGCTGGTCTCGCTGGCCAAGGACGTGGGCGAATGGGCGGCCTGGGCGGTGCTGGCCATGGTGATCCTGGCGCTGCTGCGCGCCGTGCCCTATCGCTTCTGGCGCAAGCTGCACCAGCTGTTCGCCCCGCTCTACCTGATGGGCGCCTTCCACGGCCTGATCCTGATGCCGGCCGAGATGTGGGCGCAGCCGGTGGGCTGGCTGCTGGCCGCGCTGATGCTGATCGGCTCCGGCTGCGCGCTCTACTCGCTGGCCGGCCGCATCGGCAAGCAGAGCCAATGCGCCGGCCGGGTGTGCGACATCGAAGCGCTGCCGGCCGGACAACTGGAAGTGATCTGCCAGATGGACGCCTGGCCCGGCCACCGCGCCGGACAATTCGCCCTGGTCAGCTTCGACGCCGCCGAAGGCGCCCACCCCTTCACCATCGCCAGCGCCGACCATGGCGACGGCCGGCTGCGTTTCATCATCAAGGCGCTGGGCGATTACACCCGCCGCCTGCCAACCGAACTCCAGATCGGCCAGGCCGTCACCGTGGAAGGCCCTTACGGCCGCTTCCAGCCGCGCGGCGGCGCGCGTCAGGCCTGGGTGGCCGGCGGCATAGGCGTCACCCCCTTCCTGGCCTGGCTGCAAAGCCGGGAACTGAAGGAGAAGCAGCTGGACGTGGACTTCTACTATTGCGTGCGCAGCCGCGGCGAAGCGGCGCGGCTGGAAGAAATGCGGCAAGCCTGCCATCAGCACGGCGTGCGGTTGCATCTGATCGAAAGCGAAGCCGGGGCACAGTTGAACGCCGGCATGCTGCCGGAAGTGGACGAGGTCTGGTTCTGCGGCCCGCAAGGCTTGGGCGAGGCGCTGCGGCGCGGCCTGAAACAACGCGGCGCGCAGGCGCCGACTTTCCACCACGAGGCGTTCTCAATGCGCTGACGCAAGACGGGCGTTCCGGCTTGCCGGAACGCCCGTCATACACTCAAGCAAGCCGCTGCAAGGCGGCTGGCGCATCGCTAATCTAGAGTCTGTTCAAAGTCTTGCGAGCTAGAGCGAGACAAGGCGGAAACGACCGAAGAAGCGGAATGTACATACGGTACATCAGCATTCTGAGGTCTTTTCCAACGCCCTTTTCTATCCATCCCGCCGCAGCGCAGCAGATCGTAAACAGGTTCTTAGAGTCGCTAACAAAACCGCGCAGCGTACCAGAGCCAAGGCGCGCCGACGCAGGCAGTACAAGTCGTACGACAAGGAGGCGCAACGCAGGATCAGGGGGTTTTGTTAGCGGGTCTTAACGCGTGGCGTAGACGCTGCGCCTCCCCTGCCCATCAAAGCTCAACACCTGATAGGCCTGCTTGCTCGGCCCCTCCATGCCCGGGCTGCCCATGGGCATGCCCGGCACCGCCAGGCCGACGATCTTGGGCTTGTCCTTCAGCACCTTCTTCACCAGATCCGCCGGCACATGGCCTTCGAACACATAGCCGCCGATCTCGGCGGTATGGCAGGAACGCAGATCCGCCGGCACCTTCAAGCGGGCCTTCAACGCTGACATATCCGCCTCATTGCGGCTTTGCAGCGCCACGCCGTTCTGCTGCATATGCTCGGCCCAGGCGGTGCAGCAACCACAATACGGGTCCTTGTGCATCACGCCGCCGGCGGCGGCCACCACGGGGGACATCAAGGAAACTGCCAGCGCGGCGGCGGCCCAATACATGCGTTTATTCATGAGATGAAATCCAATGCTATTTGAATTAAAAAGCGAACCAGCCCGCAAAACCGCGGTTGGCGCAAAAAAAGGATCATTCAACAGATTGGGGAGGCCGCTCCGGCGGCGCGGGGATGAAACCGGACCACACTATTTCAGCCTTGGCCTGCAGCACCGGGCGGATCGCCTGCAAGGGCAGGCTGGGCGCCGCCGGCCATGGGGCGGCCGGCAACTGGCAGCAAGCGGCGGCCTGAGCGGCGCTGGCCGGCTGGGTATGGCAAGCCGCGCCGTCGTCGGCCATCCAGACGCAGGGCGCGCTGGCGTCCACGCGTCCGCCCATGCTCCAACCCGCCTGCGGCAAGAGCAGCAGACACGTTAGCAACAGTAGCAAGGGCAGACGAATAGGCATCGATTCAGGTAGGGGGCTGAGTCCGGAACAGGCTTGAGACTGACGGATAGCGCCTTGGTTCCCAAGCCATTTCGCCATTTCTCCCACCCCGCGCAAAGTTTGAGCCAGGTCATATCCGCGCCAGATTTGTGGCGACCGAGTACAATCACACCCTCAATCAATAACGATTCGCATTTGCGTTCGCATTAATTCGGTGGGATACTTATGGTCCCATTTGACATTCCTTGCGCAAACTAAACGCCAACGGCATGCACACAGCGCCGGCCTTGCCGGGACGCGGATCAAATGGGCTTCGTTCATGTGATGATTTCCAGGTATCCACGATAATGAAAACCTTTGACTCCGCCGCCCGTCACGGCGTGCGCCTTGCCCTGTTGTCCGCGGCGGTTTCCGCCCTCTACCTGCCCGCCGCCCACGCGGCGGAAGTCGAAGCCACGCTGCCCTCGGTCGTGGTCACCGCTTCCGGTTACGAGCAAAAAATCAAACAAGCCCCGGCCAGCATCTCGGTGATTACCCGCGAAGATCTGGAAAAGAAACCGTTCACCAACCTGACCGACGCCATTCGTGATCTGGAAGGCGTCAGCATCAATGGCGCAGACCCAACGGACAAAGATATCTCCATCCGCGGCATGCCCGGCGAATACACGCTGATTTTGGTGGATGGTCGCCGCCAAAATACCCGCGAGGCTCGCAGCCGCGGCACCGGCGGTTTCCAGCAATACCAGATCCCGCCGATGGAGGCGATTGAGCGCATCGAAGTGGTGCGCGGCCCGATGTCCTCGCTATACGGTTCCGACGCCATGGGCGGCGTGGTCAACATCATCACCCGCAAAGCCCCCAAGGAATGGCACGGCTCGATGACGCTGGGCGGCACCATCACCGAACATTCGAACGAAGGCAATACCGGTCAGAGCAGCTTCTGGCTGGGCGGTCCGCTGATGAAAGACCTGCTGTCGCTGCAAGTCTACGGCGCGCTGAACAACCAAGCCGAAGATAGTATCTACTACTCTCCTGGTGATGTAGGCGGCAAGGATACTAATCACGTAGCTGATATTAATGCCAAGCTGACGTTCACTCCTAACCAAGACCACGACATTACTTTTGAAGCTGGTCATAATAAGCTTCGCAAGACCACAACACCCGGCAAATCTTTAGCAGGTGACAACAAGTACGACAAATTGGATACCCGCGACCACTGGAGCCTCAGCCACAATGGTAAATATAGTAATGTCCGTTCTAATCTCTCTCTTTATCAAGAGATAGAAAAGAGTCGTCAAGACATTAACAATGTCAGCAACAATCAAAATATCAAGGTTATTAATACTACCTTGGATGGCCAACTTTCCTTCTTATTGGATCGCCATACCCTTAAGACGGGGGTCCAATTCGGTAATCAGGAGGCTAGTGGGCTGAGCAATACCGAAGCAATTCGTGGCTACAAAGGCGCTGCTAATCCCGACAAAGTCACAGTCAATACTTGGGCCTTATTTGCAGAAGACAGCTATGAGGCAACCGATAGCCTCACCATTACTGCGGGTGCGCGAGTCGATCACCATAGCACTTTCGGCACACACTTTACTCCGCGCTTGTATTTTGTTGACCACCTCAGCTCGCAATGGACACTAAAAGGCGGCGTAGGTAAAGGCTTCAAAGCACCAACCATTCGCCAAAGCAGCGCGAACTTCTGCATGCCGACGGGGTCTTCCTCCAAAAAACGCGGCACGCTATGCGGCAATCCAAACCTGAAGCCAGAGGAAAGCACTTCTTATGAAGTGGGCTTGTACTTTGATAATGAGAAAGGCTTGAGCGCAAACGCTACTTTGTTCAATAACGACTTTAAGAACAAAGTCGTCAGCTTCGATACTGGCGTCGTCAACCCCCTCGTTCCACCGGTTCAAGGCACTCCGCAAACTGTCTATGTATATGACAATGTTGACTCGGTAAACATCCGTGGCCTAGAACTGTCCAGCAGCTGGACTTTCATGCCGAAATGGACGCTATCCGGTAATTACACCTACACCAAGTCCAAACGCGAAGGCGGCAAAGAAACCACTTTCGATGGTCACTCTCTCGATGGCAAACCGCTGGATAAAACACCGGAACACTCCGGCAATGTGAAACTGGCTTGGGCACCGATGGAAAAGCTGGATCTGTACACGCGCATGAACTTCGAGGGCAAACAGTACTACACCGGCTTCCGCAACGGCGCCAACAACGTACGTACCCGAGGCGGTTCCAGCACCTGGGACTTTGGCGGCAGCTACAAGCTGAACAAGAGCTTTGACGTCAACTTCGCCGTGTACAACCTGGCCGACCGTACTGTCGCTGTCGACAACCGCGATCGCGACGGCGGTCTTGATGGCAACTGGATGGTCGACGAGGGCCGCCGCTATTGGCTGACCTTGACCGGCAAGTTCTAAGAAGGGGTTCACGGGTTCACAAACACCGTGAACAGCTTCTAAGCCGCACCCTGACGGCCCGTCCCCGGACGGGCCGGAAACACCGCACGGCAGTTGCCGAATCCGCCGGATTCGCCAACTGCCTGTTCCCGTTTTTACGATTGGAGAATTGATGATGTTGAGCAGCCGCGCCCAATTGACCACGCCCAATGCCGACAAGGTGCTGTACAAGCTGTGCAAGCACTACGCGCTGAAAGTCCCGGTGGAGTTCGACAGCCACCAGGCTCATGTGCACTTCCCCATCGGCGAATGCCGGATTCAGCGCCAGGACGACACCCTGGACATGATCTGTGCCGCCGACGCCGCCGACAAGCTGGCCAAGATCGAATTCATCATGGACGAGCACCTGGGCCTGATGGCCAAGACGCCGGACTTGAAACTGGATTGGGCCAAGACCGAGTAAGAACCCCAGCCCAGCCGCGTTTTCCGAGCGCGCCGGGCCTGCCCGGCGGCTCCCGTTTCTGTATGATGCTTGCCACCCGCTCCACGGCTAAAGCCCGTCCACCCGCCCTCTCCACCGCGGCGGGCTTTGGCAGCGGAGCCGTATCGCTCAAGGAATCACAATGAAAACACTGTTCTCCCGTCTGCTGCTGGCCGGCGCGCTGGCCGCGGCCACGCTGGCGGCCCAAGCCGCCACCGTCACCGACATCGCCGGCCGTAAAGTGGAAGTGCCGGCCAAGGTCAACCGCATCCTCCTGGGCGAAGGCCGGCTGTTCTACGCGCTGGCCCTGCTGGAAGGCAAGCAGCCCATCGCCCGCATCGCCGGCTGGCAGGGCGACTTCCGCCAGCTGGACCCGCAAACCTACGCCCAGTACAAACAACGCTTCCCGGCCATCGACCAGATTCCGCTGATCGGCAAAACCAGCGAGAACTCGGTCAGCGCCGAAAAAGTGCTGACGCTGCGCCCCGACATCGCCGTGTTCAGCATCTCCGGCCACGGCCCGGGACTGAACAATCCCATCGTGCAGCAATTGCAAGCAGCCAAGGTGCCGGTGGTCTTCGTCGATTTCCGCAACGCGCCGCTGGAACACACCGTGCCCAGCCTGCGCATCATGGGCAAGGCGCTGCAGCGCGAGGCCGAGGCCGAGCGCTTCATCCGCTTCTACCAAGGCAAGATGGACGCCATCCGCAAAGTCGTCGCCGCCATCCCGGCGCAGCAAAAGCCCAAGGCCTTCCTGGACCTTCGCGCCGGCGCCTTCAGCAACGTCACCAGCGCCGGCCGCGGCAGCCTGGGCGAGCTGGTGGACGCCGCCGGCGGCGTCAATATCGCCGACAAGCTGATTCCCGGCACGGTGGGCGAAGTGAATATGGAGCATGTGCTGGCCAGCAATCCGGATCTTTACATCGGCACCGGCACCGCGGACGCCGCCGACAAGACCGGCATTCAGTTCGGCGCCAACATCAGCGCGGCGCAGGCGCAGGCCTCGCTCAAGCGCACCGCCGCGCGCAGCCCGGTGGGCGCCTTGCGCGCGGTGCGCGAAGGCCGCACCTTCGGCGCCTGGCACCACTTCTACAACACGCCTTACCACATCGTGCTGCTGGAAGCCTTCGCCAAGGAACTGCAACCGACGCGCTTCGCCAAGCTGGACCCGGACGCCAGCTGGAAGCAGCTGCACCGCGACTTCCTGGCCATAGAGCCGCAAGGCACTTACTGGATCAAGGGCGTTAAATGAGCGGCGAAACCCTAACGCTTTCCGCCGCCATGGTGGCGGCGGACTACCGCCGCACCCTGCTGCGCCGGCTGCTGCTGGTGGCCGTGCTGCTGAGCCTGCTCGCCGTCTCGCTGACGCTGGACGTCACCACCGGCGCCAGCGGCATGCCGCTGGCCGAGTTCTGGCAAACGCTGTGGCACCCGGCCGCCGCCGATCCGGCCACCGAGGTGATCGTTTGGCAGATCCGCCTGCCCTATGCGCTGATCGCCATCGCCGCCGGCCTGGCGCTGGGTCTGGCCGGCGCCGAAATGCAGACCGTGCTGCACAACCCGCTGGCGGACCCGTTCACCCTGGGCCTGCAGCCGGCGGCCGCCTTCGGCGCGGCGCTGGCCATCCTGCTGGATGTCAGCCTCCCCGGCATCCCCGGCCCGTGGATGCTGCCGGTCAACGCCTTCGTGTTCGCGCTCGGTTCCGCGCTGCTGCTGGACGTGGTGGCGCGCTGGAGCAATATGCCCACCAGCGGCGTGGTGCTGTTCGGCATCGCGCTGTTCTTCAGCTTCAACGCCCTGGTGTCCCTGCTGCAATTCGTCTCCACCGCGGACTCGCTGCAAGACTTGGTGTTCTGGCTGATGGGCAGCCTGTCGCGCGCGGACTGGGCCAAGATCGCTTTGCTGTTCGGCGCTTTCGCGCTGATCCTGCCCTGGTCGCTGAGCCAGTCCTGGCGGCTGACCGCGCTGCGGCTGGGCGAAGACCGCGCCGCCAGCTTCGGCATCAATGTGCGCCGGCTCCGGCTCAGCTCGCTGCTGCGCGCCAGCCTGCTCACCGCGCTGGCGGTGGCCTTCGTCGGCACCATAGGCTTCATCGGCCTGATCGCGCCGCATATCGCGCGCCGGCTGGTGGGCGAGGATCACCGCTTCTACCTGCCGGTGAGCGCGCTGACCGGCGCCGCCATCCTGTCCATGGCCTCGGTGGTGACCAAGAATCTGGTGCCCGGCGTCATCGTGCCGGTGGGCATCGTCACCTCGCTGGTGGGCATCCCCTTCTTCATCGCCATCGTGCTGCGCAACGGAGGCCGCCAATGAGCTCCGCCCTGTCCATCCATCAACTCTCGGTCAGCTACGGCAAGCGTCAGGTGATACGCGGGCTGGACGTGCCCTGTCTGCGGGCGGGCGACATCACGGCCTTGCTGGGCCCCAACGGCAGCGGCAAGTCCACCTTGCTGCGCGCCTTGGCCGGCCTGCAGCACAGCAGTGGCGACGTCCGCCTGGACCAGCGCGCGCTCAGCCGCCAGCGCGGCGAAGTGGCCTACCTGCCGCAGACCCTGCCGCCCAGCGTGCATCTGTCGGTGTTCGAATCGCTGATGGTGGCCGGCCAGGCCACCGCCGCCGGCCTGTCGCGCCGCCATGACGACCAACAGGTGTTCGCGCTGCTGCAATCGCTGGGCATCGAGCAACTGGCGCTGCGCTACCTGGACCAGTTGTCCGGCGGCCAACGCCAGCTGGTAGGCATCGCCCAGGCGCTGATCCGCGAACCGGCGGTGCTGCTGCTGGACGAGCCGCTGTCGGCGCTGGACCTCAACTACCAGTTCCACGTGATGGACTTGCTGCGCCGCGAAACCCGCCGCCGCGGCATGGTCACCGTCATTGTGCTGCACGACCTCAATGTGGCGCTGCGCCACTGCGACCGGGTGCTGATGCTGAAGGACGGCGCGCTGCAAGCCAACGGCGCGCCGGACGAGGTGATAGACAGCCAAAGCCTGCGCCGCGTCTACGGCGTCAGCGGCCGGGTGGAGCGCTGCTCCCAGGGCGTGCCGCATGTGCTGGTGGACGGGCTGCACAGCGGTTTGCGCTGAGGACTGGTTTACGATCCGCGGGGTTTTCGCACCTGGCTTGCAAGACCTTAAAACCGACACACGGCCGAGGTCGCACGCCGCCTCGGCCGTTTTCATGACTAGCGCGCCTCAAGCCCTGCAAAACCCCAGCGCCGGATGGAAGCGCCAGCCATTGTCCGACTGCGGCAAGCTCAGCCCGCCAAAGCGCCGCGCGCAGGCGTCCAGCTCCATGCCCAGTTCCGCCGCCAGCTCGGCCAAGGCCGCCGGATAATCGCTGACGCCCCAGGCTCGGATATTCGGCTGCGTCAACGCCGCGTCTGGCACCCGCTGGTTCTTCTGTTTCTCAGCCGGAATAAAGTCCGGCGGCTTCGGCCACGGCTGGGCCACCACCCGGTGCAGCACATAATTGCCCCCGTCCTCGGTGGGCAATAACAGCAAATCCACCTCCGGCTCCCCGCCGGCGCGGAAAGGCTGCTGCTGCGCCAACACTCCGCTGAGCAGCGCCTGCGGCTGCTGCCAACAGCTATACGCGCCCAAGGGCGCGATGGCCTGACCCTCGCGCCCCGGCCGGCTGCTGGCGGCTTTGGCCTGGCCGGCCGGCGACATCATCTGCGCCAGCCGCGCATGCTCCAGGTGCGACAAGCGCCGCTTCGGCTGCAACGGCTCCGGCTGCACGATGCGCGGCCGCGCGTCCAGATGCCGGTACTCATCCTCCTCCAGCAGCTCGCTCAGCAGATGGCTGTCCAAGGCAAACGTCTCGCTCTCGAAGCCCGGCCAGCAGAAGGCCGGCTGTTTCCCTGGCGGCCTCCTTGGCTGTTCCACGCTGCGCAGATTGCGCTCGCCAATCAGCACATTCACCTTGTCCCAAGGCTCCGGACGGTGGCGGCGCAGCCGGCCGGCCAACTGGATCAGCGAACGCATCGACGAGGGCTCGACGATCGCCCAGTCGTAATCGTGATCGCGCCCCACCTCGGTCACCGGCGAGCCCAGCACGATGAACACATGCTCGCGCTCCGGCTCCGCGTCCAGCTCGCGGCGGATGGCCGGCAGCGTGAACACCGCCTGCGGATCGGAACGATTCAGCGCCTCGTCCAGCTGGCGCTCGATGGCGGAACGCAGCAGCAAGGGGTATTGCGAGTGGTAGACGCATAAATGCAGCTGCCAGTGCGCCGGCCACGGCAGCGCGTACAAGGCCAGCGCCACCTCGAACAAGGGCTGGATATTGGCCATGCGCACCAGGCCGAAGCTGACCGCCTGGCCGCTGATCGGGTCCCGCTGCTGATTGAGCCGGTGCAAGCGCTCGATAGCCGGCTGCAACTGAGCGGCGAACTCCCGACGCAAGGCCGGCGCCTGCCCCTGGCCGAAGCTCAACGGCAGCAGCTCGGCATGGCGCCGCGCCGGCTGCGTGGCCAGCCAATCGGCTCGCCGGCCGGCGAACTGGCGTTGCCGCCGGCGGAAAGCGTCGACATCGGCGCAGTCTTCCTGGGCCCGGTCCTGTTCATCCACCCAGGCGCAGCACACCGCCAGTGGCCGCCCCGGCTGGCCGCGATTGGCCTGGAACTGACGGCGGCCGGCCAGATAGGCCTCGAACAAGCCTTCAATCAGCGCCGGCGGCAAGGTGGCGGACGACAGCAGCAGCCGGCTGCCCAGCAAGCCGGCCCAATGCGCCAGCCGGGTCAGCGCCGGCAAGTCCGCCAGGTCGAAATCGTCCGGCTCGTCCAGCACCAGGTCCCCGCTCATCAGCCGCAGCATGGGCGCGATCTGCCGCCCGCCGCGCTGGCTTTCCGTCGCCGGCGTCAGATGGTCTATGGTGCACACCAGCAGCGGCGCCTGCAGCAGCTTGGCCGTTTGCGGATCGCGCAGCGCGCGCGACAACAGCGGGTGCTCGCCGCCGGCCTCGTAACGCACCTCGCCGCCCTCGTCCCACAAAGCCTGGCGCGAGGCCGAGCCGCTGGCCTCCGCCTGCTGTTGATAGTGTTTGAACAACTGGGTGTTGGCGCTGCCGCCCACGCAGATGGCCAGATCGTCCTCGTTCAGGCGCAGCCGCTGGCGGAAGGCCTGGCCGGTTTGCAGCGTCAGCGCGCGCAAGCCCAAGGCAAACGCGCAACGCAGGCCCAGCGCCGGGTCCGCCAAGGCGTACATGATCCGCGCATTGCCCAGCGTCTTGCCGCAGCCGGTGGACGCCATGTTGACGATGAAAGCGCCCTGCTCCGCCGCCCGCTCGCGCATTCCCGCGGCCAGGTCCGCGGCGCGGTCCTGCCAGTGGAAGCGCCCATCGGCGCTGCGCTGCAGCAAGCGCTTGCGCCGCGACAGCCGCGGCAGCTCGCGCTCAAAACCGGGCAAGGCGCGGCATACCAGGGCGCTCTGCTCCGCCACGCCCAGCAAATGCTCGTCCAGCGGTTGATTGAAATCGCCGGACCGGCCATGGGTATTCGCCCATAGCGGATAGCCGGCCTGGCCGCGCTTGTGCCGCAGCTGGGCGTAATCCAGGCTGGAAAAATGGTGATCCGCCAGCATCAGGCTCAGCCGCGCCACGTGCATCGCGTAAAGATTGTCCAGCCAGCGCGTCTCGCCCCGCGCGGTCAGCCGCGCCGCCAGCTTGTCCGCCAGCCGCGCGGCGCGGCGGCTCCAGGCCGGCGTATTCACCGGCAGGCCCTGCGGGAAACGCCAATACGGCGCCAGCTGCGCCGGCTCGGCCTCCGTCTCCCGCCATTCGTTCCAGCGCGCGTCGATATGAGCCGGAATGTTCAACAGCATGCGGCTTTGAAAGCCCTGCAGCTTGCCGCCCAAGCGGCATTGCCGCTCCTGCTCGAACTCCGGTATCAGCGGCAGCCGGTGATGCGTCAGCACCAGCCAGCCCACCGCGGCGGCCAACGGCGGCAGACGGGAAAACGGCGGTTCGCACGCCTCCCCCATGCCGTCCGCCTGCAAACGCGCCAGCCAGCTGGCGTGATCCTGCTCCGTCGGCTGCCGCAAGCGCGCCAGCCAGCCGGCGTCGTCGTCATCGCCGACAAAGGCCTGGAACAAGCGCAGCGACACCCACTCGTGGCGGTAGAGATTGCGCTCGCTCCGCTCGCCGCGCAGCCGTTGCTGAAACGCCTGGCTAGCCTTGCCCAAGTCGTGCAGCAAGGCCGCCAGGCCGGCCAGCAGCTGGATGTCCTCGCCGCTGTGCCAATCGTTCTCGTCCGCGTTGCGCAGCACATTACGGCGGGTGCTGTGCGTGGGCGTGGCGCCGTCGGCGTTGAAGCGGCTGGCATCGCCGACGATCCACAGCAGCTCGCTATGGTCCTGGCCGCGTATCCAGTGACAGGCCACCGCGGTGTTCTTGCGCGCGCTCTGGCGCAGCAAGCGCCGCAGCGTGTCCAGCCCGGCCTGGGTGATGGGCGTTTGCCAGACGCGATCGCCGCGACGCTCGGCGAACTGGTCCA
This sequence comes from Chromobacterium sp. FG22, assembly GCF_057809415.1. Classification (NCBI taxonomy): domain Bacteria; kingdom Pseudomonadati; phylum Pseudomonadota; class Betaproteobacteria; order Neisseriales; family Chromobacteriaceae; genus Chromobacterium; species Chromobacterium sp. FG22. Next base: position 46,657 of record NZ_JBMDJX010000031.1, read on the forward strand.
GGATCTGCCGGCTGCGCGTCAGCGCCTTCTTGTCGCATTGTGAAATCAGCAGGATATTCATGCCGCCCGCCCCCGCCGCTCGGCAATGTCCTTCAAGGTGTCGATGATGAAGTCCAGCGCCTCGCCGCGGGTCAGCGCCTCGATGCAGGCCTGGCGGAAAGTCTGCTCATCATCGCCGCGCATCGCGGAAACAAAGGCCTGCGGCAGGATCAGCGCGTCCTTGACCAGATCCGCCGCGTCGAACACCAGCCCGCCGCGCCGGGTCTTGCCGTGTAGCACCGCCAGGCCGTGCGGCAAGCCCAGCACCCAGGCCGCGGTGGCGCCCAGGCCGTAAGCCAGGTAATTGCCGTGATCCAGAAAGGCGTTGGCCGGGTCCGTGCCGGCGCCGCGCTTGGCGCGGCTGAAATCGCCATAACCGGTGGCCTGCGCCGCCAGGCGGAACAGCAACTTGGTCAGCCGCGCCTCCTCGGTCAGCAAATGCGCGTGGTCCGGCGCCTGGGCGATCGCCTGGCGCGAAGCCTGCAAGGCCGCCTCCAGACCGGCCTCCTCCACCACAAAACCGGCTTCGCGCAAGGCGCGGCTACCCAGCCAATGCCGCTGCAAGCAGCCCAGCCGCGCCAGCTGCACATCCTTGGCCGCAGCCAGCCGCTGCGCGTCGTCAAACCAGAAACGCACCCAGTACTGCAGATATTCGGTGGGCCGGTACTCGCTTTGCGGCGCAAACCACGCCGCCTCCTGCTCCAGCTCATTGGCGCTGAACAAGGGCGTGCCGCCCCCGCCGCAAAACCCCACCATCACCCCGGCCTTGGCCAGCTCCCGCATCGCCGCCTGCGTCACCGAGGTGCCAGTGCCCAGCAGGATGCAACTAGTGTTGGCGATGGGGATATTCCAATACAGCGAAGCCTTGCCCGCGTCGGTGACATATTCCACCCGCCCGCCATTGACCAGCACCCGGCAGTGCTGCAGATAGTAAAGATTGGCGCGCTTGGAATGCAGAATGCTCTTGAGATCGGACGGGGAAAAATCGGACATGGCGATACCTTCGGGATGGAACGCGACAGCGCATCTTGCCATGGGCATGAGCGCAGGGACAGCCAGCGCGGGCTACCCTTTTTTTTGCCCCCTGGAGCTTACATTTAAAAACAATGACTTAGCGATAAGCTGAAAATTTGGGTCAAAGCCGAAAGAATCGCTGCAAATGCCCACGCCATAAGGACTGTGGGCGGTGTAGACTCTAGTTCACTGCCGGATAGGCAGCTTAGAAACTAGAATTTCTGGCCGAGCTGATAGCCGTGGATGTTCACTGCCGGATAGGCAGCTTAGAAATGCGCTGGCTCTGTCTTTTGTTTCGCCTTCTTGTTCACTGCCGGATAGGCAGCTTAGAAAACTGCAAAAAACTTACGAACCACATTGAAATGGTTCACTGCCGGATAGGCAGCTTAGAAAACTCGGAGAAGACCGCCCGAGAGGATG
>NZ_JBMDJX010000032.1:0-45113 GCF_057809415.1 Chromobacterium sp. FG22
GCGTCCGGCTGGCGATAACCGCGGTCCGCGCCCGGCTGCTGCCGGCGCGCCCGGCGCCCCGGCGGTGCCGGCCACCGTGGCCGGCCGTCCCGACGCCAAGAAAGGCGGCGGCGGCAAGAAGGGCGGCGATCGCTGGGACGAAGGCAAGAAGGGCGGCCGCGGTCTGAGGACCAAGGGCGGCGATGCCGGCAACGACTGGAAATCCCGCGGCGGCAAGAACCGTCACAAGCAGAACAATCAGCACGCCTTCCAGGCGCCGACCGAACCCATCGTGCATGAAGTGCTGGTGCCGGAAACCATTTCCGTCGCCGATCTGGCGCACAAGATGGCCGTCAAGGCCGTCGAGGTGATCAAGGCGCTGATGAAGATGGGCATGATGGTGACCATCAACCAGGTGCTGGACCAGGAAACCGCGATGATCGTGGTGGAAGAAATGGGTCACGTGCCGAAGGCGGCTCAGGCCGACGATCCGGAAGCCTACCTGGAACTGGGCGGCGCCGAGTCCGCGGTGGAAGTCGTGGAACTGCCGCGCTCCCCGGTGGTGACCGTGATGGGTCACGTCGACCACGGCAAGACCTCGCTGCTGGACTACATCCGCCGCGCCAAGGTCGCCGCGGGCGAAGCCGGCGGCATTACTCAGCACATCGGCGCTTACCACGTGGAAACCCCGCGCGGCATGATCACCTTCCTGGACACCCCGGGTCACGAAGCGTTTACCGCGATGCGTGCCCGCGGCGCCAAGGCCACCGACATCGTGGTGCTGGTGGTGGCGGCCGACGACGGCGTGATGCCGCAAACCATCGAAGCCATCCACCACGCCAAAGCGGCCAAGGTGCCGATGGTGGTGGCGGTGAACAAGATCGACAAGCAGGGCGCCAACGTCGAGCGCATCCGTCAGGAACTGGTATCGCATGAAGTGGTGCCGGAAGACTGGGGCGGCGACACTCAGTTCGTCGAAGTGTCGGCCAAAATGGGCCAGAACATCGACGCGCTGCTGGAAGCCATCCTGCTGCAAGCCGAAGTGCTGGAGCTGAAGGCTCCGGTGGAAGCGCCGGCCAAGGGCATCATCGTCGAGGCTCGCCTCGACAAGGGCCGCGGCCCGGTGGCCACCTTGCTGGTTCAATCCGGCACCCTGAAGAAGGGCGACGTGGTACTGGCCGGCACCGCCTTCGGCCGCGTCCGCGCCATGATGGACGAAAACGGCAAGGCCATCGAATCCGCCGGTCCGGCGATTCCGGTGGAGATCCTGGGTCTGTCCGACGTGCCGCAAGCCGGCGAAGACGCGATGGTGCTGACCGACGAGAAGAAGGCGCGTGAAATCGCCCTGTTCCGCGCCGGCAAGTTCCGCGACGTGCGTCTGGCCAAGCAGCAGGCGGCCAAGCTGGAGAATATGTTCGCGCAGATGGCGGAGGGCGAGGTGCAAACCCTGTCCATCATCATCAAGGCCGACATGCAAGGTTCCTACGAAGCGCTGGCCGGCAGCTTGCAAAAGCTGTCCACCGACGAAGTGCGCGTGGGCATCCTGCACTCCGGCGTGGGCGGCATCTCGGAATCCGACGTCAACCTGGCGATCGCCTCCAAGGCCATCGTGATCGGCTTCAACACCCGTGCCGACGCCGCCGCCCGCAAGCTGGCGGAGAGCGAAGGCGTGGACATCCGCTACTACAACATCATCTATGATGCGGTGGACGAAGTGAAAGCGGCGCTGTCCGGCATGCTGGCTCCGGAGAAGAAAGAGCAGATCCTGGGCACGGTGGAAATCCGTCAGGTGATCCCGGTGTCCAAGGTGGGCAATATCGCGGGTTGCATGGTGACCGACGGCATGATCAAGCGCACCGCTTCGATCCGTCTGATCCGCAATCACGTGGTGGTGCACACCGGCGAACTGGACTCCCTGAAGCGCTTCAAGGACGACGTGAAGGAAGTGAAGCAGGGCTACGAATGCGGCCTGATGCTGAAAAACTTCAACGACATCCAAGAAGGCGACCAGCTGGAAGCGTTCGAAATCGTGGAAGTGGCGCGCTCTCTGTAAGCGAGACGCCAAGGGCGGGCGCCGGTCTGACCGTGAGGTCGGCGGGCGCTCGCCTTTTTTCTTGTTTGAATTAGCCACGGAAGTACACGGAATGAATGGCGCTGAATGAGGGGGCCTGATTCGGTGGACAAGGGGGCGCGCCGCCGATGCGCGCTTTCCGTGCCGTTCCGTGTGCTTCCGTGGCTAATTAATCAATTTATTGGAAATGCTATGGCCAAAGCCAAAAAAGGTTTCTCCCGTTCCGACCGCATCGCCGAGCAGATTCAGCGCGAACTGGCGGAACTGACCCGCAAGGGCCTGAAAGATCCGCGCGCCGGTTGGATCACCATCACCCTGGTGCAAGTGACCCGCGACTATTCGCACGCCAAGGTGTTCTACACCGTGATGGACGAGAAGACGCGCGAAGCCACCCAGGAGGCGCTGGAAAGCTCGGCCGGCTATCTGCGCTCCGAGCTGGGCCGCAGCATCAAGATCTTCACCACGCCGCAGCTGCACTTCGTCTACGACGAATCGGTGGAGCGCGGCATGCATATGACCAGCCTGATCAATCAGGTGGCGCGCGAGGACGCCGAGAAGTTCGGCGGCCAGGAAGCCGCGGCCGGCGAGGACGGCGCCGAGGGCAAGGAATGAGCAAGCCGCGCAGCAATCGCCGCCTGATAGACGGCGTGCTGCTGATCGACAAGCCTTACGACATCTCCAGCAACGGCGCGCTGCAAAAGGCGCGCTGGCTGTTGAACGCCGCCAAGGCCGGCCATACCGGCGTGCTGGACCCGCTGGCCACCGGCCTGCTGCCGGTCTGCCTGGGCGAGGCCACCAAGTTTTCCTCCTATCTGCTGGACGCGGACAAGGGCTACCGCGCCACGGTGAAGTTCGGCGTGGTGACCACCACCGGCGACGTGGAGGGCGAGGTGGTGTCCGAACGTCCGGCGGCTTTCGACCGCGACGGCCTGCTGGCGGCGATGGCGGCCTTCCGCGGCGAAATTTCCCAGGTGCCGCCGATGTATTCGGCGCTCAAGCACCAGGGCAAGCCCTTGTACGAGTATGCGCGCGCCGGCATCGAAATCGAACGCGAGGCGCGGCGGGTGCATATCCGCAAGCTGGAGTTGATCAGCCTGGACGGCGACACCGCGGTGATCGAGGTGCTGTGCAGCAAGGGCACCTATATCCGCACTCTGGCCTGCGACATCGGCGAAGCCCTGGGCTGCGGCGCGCATCTGACCGGCCTGCGCCGCACCGCCACCGGCGGTTTTTCGCTGGACGAGGCCTTGCAACTGGCGGATATCGAAGCGCTGGAAATGCCGCAGCGCGAGGCCTTGCTGTTGCCGGCGGACATCCTGGTGCGCCATCTGCCCGAGGCGGAACTGGCGGCCGAGGAGGCCGGTAAATTCATGCACGGACAGCCCGTGCGTTTTACCGAAAAATGTGCGAAAATGCAGCGTTTCCGGATTTACCGCGAGGGAAGCCGGGAATTCTTGGGGCTGGGCGAGGCGCGCGACGATGGTCGCCTGCATCCGATCCGGCTCCTGGCGAGCAAGACGGCGACGTCTTGAACGCCGACGGCCGCAAGGCCGCTTTACCGGAGTGTTGATGGGTTGCGAGGGTTTCGGCCTTGGCTGCTCGCTGCACTTGTCGGGTTGAAAGACCCCTACTGATAATTTGGAGTTACCCCAAATGGCAATGACCGCCGCTCAAAAAGCAGACATCGTTAAAGACTTCCAGCGCAGCGAAGGCGACACCGGTTCGTCCGAAGTGCAAGTGGCTCTGTTGACCGCTCGCATCAACGACCTGACCCCGCACTTCAAAGCCAACACCAAGGACCACCACAGCCGTCGTGGCCTGTTGAAGCTGGTAAGCCGTCGCCGTCGTCTGCTGGATTACCTGAAGCGCACCGATGCCGATAGCTATCGCGCATTGATCGCTCGCCTGGGCCTGCGCAAGTAAGGTTGGGTTTTGGAAAAGTCGCAGCGTGCTGCGACTTTTTCATGCCGCATGCAAGATCGCGAGCATTATTGCTGTAACAACGGGGGGAGCCTCTAAAAATTCGGATCGGCGCTGTTGGTCGGAATTTTTAGGGGTTCCCGTTGTTTTTTCGGCTTGCGATTATTTGTCACACACAAAGAAATAGGGAAACCCTGTGTTCAATAAAATCACCAAGTCTTTCCAGTACGGCCGTCACACCGTCACCCTGGAAACCGGCGAAGTCGCCCGTCAGGCGTCTGGTTCCGTCATCGTCTCCGTTGAAGACACCGTCGTGCTGGTCTCCGTGGTGGGCGGCAAGAACGTCAAGCCGGGCCAGGACTTCTTCCCGCTGACCGTGGACTACCTGGAGCGCACCTACGCCGCCGGCAAGATCCCGGGCGGCTTCTTCAAGCGCGAAGGCAAGCAGTCCGAGAAGGAAGTGCTGACCAGCCGCCTGATCGACCGTCCGATCCGCCCGCTGTTCCCGGAAGGCTTCTTCCACGACGTGCAGATCGTCGCCACCGTGATGTCGCTGAATCCTGAAGTGGATTCCGACGTTCCGGCGATGATCGGCGCTTCCGCCGCTCTGGCCATTTCCGGCCTGCCGTTCGCCGGCCCGATCGGCGCCGCCCGCGTGGGCTACGCCAATGGCGAATACATCCTGAACCCGACTCGCACCGAGCTGGCCGCGTCCGAAATGGACCTGGTGGTCGCCGGCACCGAGCGCGCGGTGCTGATGGTGGAATCCGAAGCCAAGGAACTGCCGGAAGCCGTGATGCTGGGCGCCGTGGTGTTCGGTCACGAGCAGATGCAAGCCGCGATCAAGGCCATCAACGAACTGGCCGACGAAGTGAACCCGGTGATGTTCGACTGGGCCGCTCCGGTAGCCGATGAGGCGCTGATCGCCCAAGTGCGCGCCATCGCCGGCGAGCAACTGGCCAACGCCTTCCGCCTGCGTCAGAAGCAAGCCCGCACCGTGGCGATCAACGAAGCCTGGAGCGCGGTCAAAGCCGGTCTGATCGACGAAAACACCGACACCCTGAAGGCCAATGAGATCAAGGGCATCTTCAAGGGCCTGGAAGCCGAAATCGTTCGCGGCCAGATCCTGGCCGGCGATGCGCGCATCGACGGTCGCGACACCCGCACCGTGCGCCCGATCAGCATCCGCAACAACGTGCTGCCGCGCACCCACGGTTCCGCGCTGTTCACCCGCGGCGAAACCCAAGCCATGGTGGTGACCACGCTGGGCACCAAGCAGGACGAGCAGATCATCGACGCGCTGGCCGGCGAATACACCGAGCGCTTCATGCTGCATTACAACTTCCCGCCGTACTCCACCGGCGAAGCCGGCCGCATGGGCCCGCCGAAGCGCCGTGAAATCGGCCACGGCCGCCTGGCCAAGCGCGCGCTGGTTGCCGTGCTGCCGCCGGAATCGGAATTTGGCTATTCGATGCGCGTGGTGTCGGAAATCACCGAATCCAACGGCTCCTCGTCGATGGCTTCCGTGTGCGGCGGCTGCCTGTCGCTGCTGTCCGCCGGCGTGCCGCTGAAGGCGCACGTGGCCGGCATCGCCATGGGTCTGATCCTGGAAGGCAACCGCTTCGCGGTGCTGACCGACATCCTGGGCGATGAAGATCACCTGGGCGACATGGACTTCAAAGTGGCCGGTACCGCCGCAGGCGTGACCGCGCTGCAGATGGACATCAAGATCCAGGGCATCACCAAGGAAATCATGCAGGTGGCGCTGGATCAGGCCAAAGAAGGCCGCATGCACATCCTGGGTCTGATGAAGGAAGCCGTGGACGGCCCGCAAGAGCTGTCCGCTCACGCTCCGCGTCTGTACGTGATGAAGATCAACCCGGACAAGATCCGCGAAGTGATCGGCAAGGGCGGCGAAACCATCCGCTCCATCACCAAGGACACCGGCTGCGAGATCAATATCGAGGAAGACGGCACCATCACCATCGCTTCGGTCAGCAACGAAGGCGCGGAAGCCGCCAAGAAGCGCATCGAAGAGATCACCGTTGAAGTGGAAGTGGGCAAGGTGTACGAAGGCACCGTGGTCAAGATCCTCGACAACAACGTCGGCGCCATCGTGTCCATCCTGCCGGGCAAAGATGGTCTGGTCCACATTTCCCAGATCGCCAACGAGCGCATCAAGAACGTGGCCGACTATCTGAAAGAAGGCCAGGTCGTGAAGGTCAAGGCCATCGAAATGGACGACCGCGGCCGCATCCGCCTGTCCATCAAGGCCCTGCTGGAAGAAGAAGCCAAGACCGCGCAGGCGACTGCCGATTCCTTCGGTCTGAAAACCCAGTAAGCCAGCCTGAGCGCCGCTCCGATGCGGAGCGGCCGCCGGCTAGCATCACCCCCTGCCATGGCAGGGGGTTTTTTACGACTGCGAGATGAGCGCGATGGATGAGACGCGTATTGAGTTCGGCGGCGGCAAGGTGCTGTTGCTGATCGTCGCCGGCCTGGCTTTTGTCGCCGTCGGCTATGCGATGTGGACTGCGCCGGACACGGATATCAGCCTGGTCCGGCGTTATGGCGCCGGAGGCGCGGCGATGGTCTTCTTCGGCGCTTGCTGCCTGCTAGGCCTGCGTCAATGCCTGCAGCGCAAGCCGGCCCTGGTGTTCAACGCGCAGGGGCTGTCGGACCATTCCAGCCAGATCGCCGTCGGCTTGATCGCATGGACGGATATCGTGGGCTGGGAAGTCTCGGCGGGGCGCGGTCAGCAGTTTTTGATCATCAAGGTGAGAGCGCCGGGCAAGTACCTGAGCCGGCTGGGGCCGGTGGCGCGGCTATTCAGCCATTTCAATTTCATATGCTATGGCAGTCCGATCGCCATTTCCTCCACCGCCTTGCAGGCGAGTTTCGATGATTTGCTCGCGTTGCTTGGGCGCTATCATCAACGCTATGGCTCGGTGCCCGCCGGGTGGGCTTAGTCATTGCCGCGCACGCCGAGCGCTTTGCGCCTCGGCGTGTTTTGGCTTGGTTCTCAGGGGCTGTTTACGATCTCGCGAGCTAAGGCGAGACAAGGCGTAAGCGGAGTGTGCAAGTGGTGTATGAGCATTCTGAAGCCGTATACACCGTGTAAGGCTCCACGACGCGCAGTAGATCGTAAGCCGGCTCTCAGGGCTGGGCCGGCTTGATGGCCATGCCGCGCGCCAATAGCCGGGCGCTGTCGCGGCACCAGTCGTCGATCAGGCTTTCCAGGCTTTCCAGCTTGACCGCCTCGCCGCGCTGGCGGCTCTTGTCGCTTTTGCGCAGATTGACGCTGCCGGCCAGCAGCTTGCCGTTATTGGCGTCTTCCAGTTGTCCCATGCTGGCCACCTTGGTCAGATAGGGTTCCTTGCCGGCGGCCAGCCGGCCCAGATTGAACACCGCCTTAATCGGCAGGATGTCCAGCGGCTCCACGCCCGGCCGTTCCTGAGCCATGCCGGTGACGGCCACGCGCAGGCGGGCGCTGTCCGGCAGCGCCTCGCGGCTGACCGGAATGCCTACCTTGTGCAATTCCTCGGTCATCCGCCGCTGAAAATAGGCGGCGATCCGGTTTTCCTCGCCGCTTTGCAATAGTTGCCAATCGCCGTCCGGCTGGTGGCGCATGAAGTACAGCGGTTCCACCACGATGGATTTGTAAGCGCTCAGCTGCGCGTCCGGCGCCCGGTACAGCTTTTGCGAGGCGTCGCGGTCCGCGGCCTTGAAGGCGGTCAGCGGCAGGCTGAACACGGTCTGCGGGGCCGCGGCGTCCTGGGCCAGGGCGGGCAGGGCGGCGAGCAACAGCAGGCCGAAGGTGAGGGTCTTGCGCATGAGGCGTTCCTGTTTCATGGGGTATGAGGCTTGCGGCGATGCTTGCGGCAACCGCGGCTAGACCGGCGGCGCGGCGCGGGCGTTCCCCGGCTTCACACATCTTTGCATTCCGCCATCATCATGCTAGCAGCCGGCCAGGGCGATGCGCGATTTTGATCTTGAGCATTGAATACCACATTAATACCAGTTAGCCTGTGCCCACGGTGGCATGCGGATGACGATTGGGAGTCGCGGCGATAGCGTTTCGCCGAGCGGCGCGCCACGCAAATCGCAGAGGTGAGCATGAGGACGAAACAACTATTGGCGGCGGGCCTGTTGTCGGCCAGCGCGCTGGCTTGGGCGCAGCCGGATGTCGCGGCGATGGCGCGGGACCTGTCGCTGGCGGTGGCGGTGGACAGCAATAAGGGCGCGGCCGCCGGCGCGCGCTGCGTGGAACTGGGCGCGGACTGGGGCAGTTGCCTGAAAGGGCGGCTGATCCTGCAAAACCATGGCCGATCCGCGGTGCCGGCCAAGGACTGGACCTTGTATCTGCACAGCATCCGGCGGCTGTTGAAGCTGGACAGCCCTGACTTCGAACTGAGCCATCTGACCGGCGATCTGTACCGGCTGACGCCCAAGCCGGGCTTCGCCGGCATCGCCGCCGGCGCCAAGCTGGAACTGCCCTTGGTGGCCGAGTATTGGATGTTGCACAACAGCGACGTGTTGCCGCGGCCCTATCTGGTAACCGACGGCCAGGCGCCGGCGGTGCTGGCGCGCAATGACGACGACGACGCCAGCTATCTGCTGCCGCTGCCGGGCGATGAATGGAAGTCGCCGGCGGGCGAGGCGCGGCCCCTGATGGACGCCGCCGAGCGTTATCGCGAATTCGCGCGCCGCGGCCCGCAACTGGCCGCCGCCGATGTGGCGGCGCGGGTGATTCCCGCCGCGCTGCGGGTCAAGCCGGACGGCGGCAAGACGGCGGCCGCGGGGCTGAGCTGGCGGTTGCCGGCGCTGACTCCGGACGCGTGCGCGGCGCTGGCGCAACGCAGCCGCCAGCTGGGCCTGGCCGGGCAGGGCCTGCCGGTCAGCGGCGAGGTGGTCAAGGGTTTGCCGGCCGACATCGCCGTCGCCGGCGGTTACCGCTTGCGGGTGGGGCGCGGCGGCGCGCGCATAGACGCGCATGACGCCGCCGGCCTGTTCTATGGCGCGCAGACCCTGCTGGGCCTGATGCCGCAAGGCGGCGGCGAGATCCCGACGCTGACGGTGGAGGACGCGCCGCGCTACGCGCACCGCGGCTTCATGGTGGACGTGGCGCGCAATTTCCGTCAGCCGGCCACGCTCAAGCGTCTGATCGAGCAGATGGCCGCCTACAAGCTCAACAAGCTGCATCTGCATCTGTCCGACGATGAAGGCTGGCGCTTGCAGATCAACGGCCTGCCGGAATTGACCGAGGTCGGCGCGCGCCGCTGTCACGATCTGAACGAGGACCGCTGTCTGCTGCCGCAACTGGGGTCCGGTCCGGACAACCGTTCCGGCGGCGGCTATTTGAGCCGCGAGCAGTATGTGGAATTGCTGCGTTACGCCAAGGCGCGCTTCATCGAGGTGATTCCGGAAATCGACATGCCGGCGCACGCGCGCGCGGCGGTGATGGCGATGGAGCGGCGTTATCGCCACCTCAGCCAGTTGGAGCAGCCGGAAGCCGCCTCCGCCTACCGGCTGATCGATCCGCAAGACCGTTCCAACACCTTGTCGGTGCAGTTCTACGACCGTCACACCTATGTCAATCCCTGCGTGCCCGGCGTGCCGCGCTTCGTCGACAAAGTGGTGTCGGAAGTGGCCGCCATGCACCGCGAGGCCGGCGCGCCGCTGGCGGTCTGGCACTTTGGCGGCGACGAGGCCAAGAACATCTTGCTGGGCGGCGGTTTCCAGGACCTGTCCGGCCAGGACCCGGCCAAGGGCAAGATCAAGCTGGCGGAGCAGGACAAGCCCTGGGCGCGCTCGCCGGCCTGCCGCGCGTTGCTGGCGGAGCGGCCGGGGAAAACCGTCGCCGATCTGCCCTTGCAGTTCGCCGAGGACGTCAGCCGCATCCTGGCGCGGCACGGCATCGCCACGATGGGCGCCTGGCAGGACGGTTTGAAAGGCGCGAAATCGCCCAAGGACTTCGCCACCGCCAAGGTGATGGTGACCGAGTGGGACGCCTTGTTCTGGGGCGCGGCCAAGGAAGCGCACGAGTTCGCCAACAAGGGTTTTGAGACCGTGCTGGCGATGCCGGATTATTTGTACTTCGACTTCCCCTATGAGTTGAACCCCAAGGAACGCGGCTATTACTGGGCCTCGCGCGCCACCGACAGCTATAAGGTGTTCAGCTTCGCGCCGGACAATCTGCCGCAGAACGCCGAGGTGATGACGGACCGTCAGGGCAAGGCCTTCGAAGTGCCCAGCGAGGCCGGGCCGGCGCGCTTCGCCGGCATACAGGGCCAGGCCTGGAGCGAGGTGATGCGCAGCGACGCCCAGTTCGAATACATGGCCTATCCGCGCTTGCTGGCGCTGGCCGAGCGGGCCTGGCACCGCGCGGGCTGGGAACGGCCTTATCGTCAGGGCGAGCGTTATCAGCTGGGCGTCAGCCATCTGGTGGACCGCGCGGCTTTGAACCGGGATTGGCAGCAGTTCGCTGCGGTGCTGGGTTGGCGCGAGGCGGCCAAACTGGAAGGCGCCGGCATCGGCCTGCGCATCGCGCCGCCGGGCCTGGCGAGCGGGGCGGCGGCTGTGCTGACGGAGTTCCCCGGCCAGGCGCTGCAGTTCTCGCCGGACGGGCGCAACTGGACGCCGTACCGGCCGGGCCTGGGCGCGAAAGCGCCTTATTGGCGCGGCGTCAGCGGCGACGGCGCGCGCTTTAGCCGGCAGGAGGCGCGCGGCGGCGACTGAGCGCCGATGCGGGCAAGGTAAGGACGCTCGGGCCGCCGGCCCGGGCGTTTTTCATGGATGAGCGGTTTCCCGGCGTTGATAAGACAATAGAGTTGATCTATCTTGATGATCCCGCAGCGCGCCGGAGGGCGGCGTTTACAGCCGGATTGAGCACAGTTGCCCTCTGTAATGGATGTTGTCGGACAAAATTTATTGCGCTGTATCAAAGAATGTATACGCCGGTGTCGCAAACCGGATATGGATTTGCGACGGGCTTACCTTAGAATCATTGAAACTTCATGAAATCATCGATAAAGCCGGCATCACGACCGGTCCGGCCAGCCGCTTGGGATTTCATGATACGGATAAGAAACGACGATAGAGCAGGAAGGGAACCATCAAGATGAGCAATACTGTAACGCGCGCCGATTTCGACCAGGTCATGGTCCCCAATTACGGTCCGGCCGGTTTCATCCCGGTCAAGGGCCTGGGTTCCCGCGTATGGGACCAGAGCGGCCGCGAATTCATCGATTTCGCCGGCGGCATCGCCGTCAACTCGCTGGGCCATTGCCACCCGCAGCTGGTGGCGGCCTTGACCGAGCAGGCTTCCAAGCTGTGGCACGTGTCCAATGTGTTCACCAACGAGCCGGCCTTGAAGCTGGGCAAGCTGCTGACCGAGTCCACCTTCGCCGAGCGCGTGTTCTTCTGCAACTCCGGCGCGGAAGCCAATGAAGCCGCCTTCAAGCTGGCGCGCAAATACGGTTCCGATCACTTCGGCCCGGAAAAGAACCAGATCCTGGCCTGCAAGAACTCCTTCCACGGCCGCACCCTGTTCACCGTCAGCGTCGGCGGCCAGCCCAAGTACACCGAAGGCTTCGGCCCGGTGCCGGGCGGCATCGCCCACTTCGAATACAACGACATCGAATCGCTGAAAGCGGCCATCTCCGACCAGACCTGTGCGGTGGTGATCGAACCCATCCAGGGCGAGGGCGGCGTGATGCCGGCCGACAAGGCCTTCCTGGAAGCCGCGCGCCAGCTGTGCGACCAGCACAATGCGCTCTTGGTGTTCGATGAAGTGCAAAGCGGCGTCGGCCGCACCGGTTCGCTGTTCGCCTATCAGGAATATGGCGTGACCCCGGACATCCTCAGCTCCGCCAAGGGCATCGGCGGCGGCTTCCCGATCGGCGCGATGCTGACCACCGAGAAAGTGGCCAAGAGCTTCGGCATCGGCACCCATGGCTCCACCTACGGCGGCAACCCGCTGGCCTGCGCGGTGGCGCACAAGGTGCTGGAACTGGTCAAGGAGCCGGCGGTGCTGGACGGCGTGCGCGCCAAGCACCAGCGCTTCGTCGACGGCCTGAACGCGATCAACGCCAAATACCAGGTGTTCAAGACCGTGCGCGGCATGGGCCTGCTGCTGGGCTGCGTGCTGACCGACGCTTACGCCGGCCGCGCCAAGGAGTTCCTGAAAGCCGCTGAAAAGCAGGGCCTGATGTTGCTGGTGGCCGGTCTGAGCGTGGTGCGCCTGGCGCCGTCGCTGGTGATCGAGGATCAGGACATCGACGAAGGCCTGGCGCGTTTCGACGCGGCCATCGCCGAACTGGTCGCCGGTCGATAAGCGCCCGCGGCACTGATTCCGGGCGGCCGCCGGCCGCCCTTGCTCCAAGACACAATACCGTTATCCGCCCACGCTCCCGCCCCTGGCAGGCGCGCGGGTGATGCTGCGCCGCGGTCCCGCCGCGGCCCGGCCGGATTTCAGCGATAGGGGAGATGTCCCATGCTTACCGTGCGTCCCGTCCGCACCTCCGATCTGCCCGCCATCGAACGCATGGCGGTGGCCAGCGGCATCGGCGTCACCAGCTTGCCCAATAACCGGGAAAAGCTGTTCGAGCGCATCCAGCAGTCCGTGTCCGCCTTCGAGCACGAGGCCACCGGCGACTCCGGCTGCGAATACTATATGTTTGTGCTGGAGGAGGGCGGCCAGGTGCTGGGCACCGCGTCCATCAACGCTTCCGCCGGCTTCGACGAGCCCTTCTACAGCTACCGCAGCGAAATCTTCGTGCACGCCTCGCGCGCGCTGAAGGTCAACAACCGCGTGCACGTGCTGAATATGTGTCACGACCTGACCGGCATGGTGCAGCTGTGCGGCTTCTACGTGGACGGCCATCTGGAGCCCTTGGCCGCCGAGCTGCTGTCGCGCGCCCGGCTGCTGTTCATCGCCAGCAAGCGCGAGCGCTTCGGCCGCCGCGTGATCGCGGAGATGCAGGGCATTCACGACGACGCCGGCCAGTCGCCGTTCTGGAACGCCATCGGCCGCCGCTTCTTCAATATGGATTTCCTGCAGGTGGAACAGGCCTTCGTCAGCCACAGCAAGACCTTCATCGCCGAGCTGATGCCCAGCTATCCGATCTACGTGCCCTTGCTGCCGGACGAGGCGCAGCACGCCATCGGCCAGATCCACGCCAGCTTCGAGCGCTCCTGCCAGCTGCTGTGCAACGAGGGCTTCGAAGCCGACAACTATATCGACATCTTCGACGGCGGCGCGGTGCTGACCGCCGAGGTGGACCGGCTGAAAACGCTGGAAAACAGCCGCTGCTACCCGGTGGAAGTGCTGGCCAGCCTGCCGGAGCAGGCGCAGCCGCAGTTGTTGAGCAATCTGGAGTCCAGCGAGTTCGCCGCCGCGGTGTGCCGCGTGGCGGTGGTGGACGGCGTGGCCTTCATCAATCCCGACGCCGCCCGCGCGCTGGGCCTCGCCAGCGGCGGCCAGGTTCAAGTGGCCGGTTTGCAGCAGAAGGAGTCCGCAGCATGATGTTCATCCGCCCCGTAGCCCACAAGGACCTGGACGGCCTGATGAATCTGGCGCGCAGCGCCGGCGTCGGCCTGACCTCGCTGCCGGTCAACGAAGAGCGGCTGTCGCGCCGCATCGCCCGCTCGGTGCTGTCTTTCGCCGGCGAACTGGACAAGGCCGACCAAGGCTATGTCTTCGTGATGGAAGACGGCGCCACCGGCGCCATCGCCGGCATCTGCGCGCTGGAAGCCGCGGTGGGCCTGAAGGAGCCGTGGTACAACTACCGCGTCGGCACCATCGTCCACGCCTCGGAGGAGTTGGGCGTCTACTCGCGTCACGACACCTTGTTCCTGTCCAACGACCACACCGGCTATTCCGAGCTGTGCACGCTGTTCCTGCACCCTGACTACCGCGCCAACCGCAACGGCGGCCTGCTGTCCAAGAGCCGCTTCCTGTTCCTGGCCCAGTTCCCGCAACTGTTCGGCAAGCTGGTGGTGGCCGAGATGCGCGGCGTGTCCGACGAGGCCGGCCGCTCGCCGTTCTGGGAAGGACTGGGCCGTCATTTCTTCTCCATAGACTTCGCCCACGCCGACTATCTGACCGGCGTCGGCCAGAAAGCCTTCGTCGCCGAGCTGATGCCCAAGCACCCGGTCTACATCGACTTCCTGCCGCCGGAGGCGCAGGCGGTGATCGGCCAGACCCATGAAAACACCCGCCCGGCGGTGGCGATGCTGGAATCCGAAGGCTTCCGCTACGAGGGCTATGTCGACATCTTCGACGCCGGCCCGACGGTGCAGACCTATACCAGCGAAATCCGCGCGGTGAAGGAAAGCGCGACGGTCGCGGCGCGGCTGGCGGACCCGCTGCCGGAAGGCGACAAGAACTTCTACCTGGTGTCCAACGACTCGCTGGCCGGCTTCCGCGTCGTCCTGGCCGAGACGCTGGCGCCCACCCATGAAATCCTGCTGACGCCGGAACAGGCGCAGGCGCTGAACGTGGAAGAGGGCGGCCATCTGCGCTGCGTCGCGCTCTACCCCAAGGAGAATGCATAGTGAGCAGCTTATTCATCAACGGTCAGTGGCAGGAAGGCGCCGGCGCGGCGCTGAGCAAAACCAATCCGGCCGACAATAGCCCGCTATGGCAGGGCCGCGCGGCCGACGCCGCCCAGGTGGACGCCGCCGTGGCCGCCGGCCGCGCCGCGTTCAAGCACTGGGCGCGCACGCCGCTGGACGCGCGGGTTGCGGTGGCCAAGCGCTTCGGCGAACTCCTGAGCGCCAATAAGGACGCGCTGGCCCGCGTCATCGCCCAGGAAACCGGCAAGCCGCTGTGGGAGGCGCAGACCGAAGTGACCACCATGGTCAACAAGGTGGATATTTCGCTGAAGTCCTACCACGAGCGCACCGGTGAACGCGCCGCCGCCATGGGCGACGCCCAGGCGGTGCTGCGCCACAAGCCGCACGGCGTGGTGGCGGTGTTCGGCCCCTACAACTTCCCCGGCCACCTGCCCAACGGCCATATCGTGCCGGCGCTCTTGGCCGGCAACGCGGTGATCTTCAAACCGTCCGAACTGACGCCGTGGACGGCGCAGGAAACGGTGCGTTTGTGGGCCGAAGCCGGCCTGCCGGCTGGCGTGATCGCGCTGCTGCAAGGCGCGCGCGACACCGGCGCGGCCCTGGCCGGCCATGCCGGCATCGACGGCCTGTTCTTCACCGGCAGCTCCGCCACCGGCGCGCTGCTGCACAAGAACTTCGCCGGCCATCCGGACAAGATCCTGGCGCTGGAAATGGGCGGCAACAATCCGCTGATCGTGGAAGGGGTTCAGGATATCGACGCCGCCGTCCACCACATCGTCCAGTCCGCCTTCGTCTCCGCCGGCCAGCGCTGCACTTGTGCGCGCCGGCTGCTGCTGCCGCAAGGCGCCTGGGGCGACGCGCTGCTGGCGCGGCTGGTGGAGGTGGCGGCCAAGCTGCGCGTCGGCAAATACGACGCCGAGCCGGCGCCCTTCATGGGCGCGGTGATCTCCAGCGCCGCCGCCGAGGCGTTGCTGCAAGCCCAGGCCGCGATGCTGGCCGCCGGCGGCAAGGCGCTGCTGGAAATGCGCCGCTTGACGCCGGACGCGGCGCTGTTGAGCCCGGGCATCATCGACACCACCGCCGCCGCGCGGCCGGACGAGGAATACTTCGGCCCGCTGCTGCAAGTGATACGCTACGCCGATTTCGATCAGGCCATCGCCATCGCCAACGACACCCGCTTCGGCCTGGCCGGCGGCGTGCTGTCCGACGAGCGCGCGCTGTACGAACGCTATCTGCTGGAAAGCCGCGCCGGCGTGGTGAACTGGAACAAGCCCTTGACCGGCGCGTCCAGCGCCGCGCCCTTCGGCGGCGTCGGCGCCTCCGGCAACCATCGCGCCAGCGCCTATTACGCCGCCGACTACTGCGCCTATCCGGTGGCCTCGCTGGAATGCGACAGCCTGGCCGTGCCGGCGCAGCTGTCTCCCGGCATGGTGTTTTAAGAGCGCCCCCTCTCCCCAACCCCTCTCCCGCAAGGGGAGAGGGACTGAAGGCTGAGTGCGACGCCCGTTCATTCGTGCAGTCAGCGCGGGCGGTGCGGTTTTCTCCCCTCGGGGAGAGGGGGCGTGTAGTCAACGCAAAAGAGTTAGGTGGCGAGAAGGGGCCAGATGGCCGTCCCGCCATTCAGATGGATTGAGGCAAGGGAGCATTCTCCAAATGAACGCCTATGAAGTGAATTTCGACGGCCTGGTGGGCCCGACCCACAATTACAGCGGCCTGTCCTTCGGCAATGTGGCGTCCACCAGCAATGTCAGCGCCGCGTCCAATCCCAAGCTGGCCGCCAAGCAGGGGCTGGCCAAGATGAAGGCCTTGCACGACCTGGGCTTCAAGCAGGGCGTGCTGGCCCCGCACGAGCGTCCGGACGTGGCCAGCCTGCGTCTGCTGGGCTTTGGCGGCAGCGACGCCGAGGTGGTGGCGCGCGCCGCCAGGGAAGCGCCGGCCATCCTGGCGGCGGCCTGCTCGGCCTCCTGCATGTGGACCGCCAACGCCGCCACCGTCAGCCCGTCCGGCGACACCGCCGACGGCCGCGTGCATTTCACCCCGGCCAATCTGAACAATAAATTCCACCGTTCGATCGAGCATCCGACCACGGGCCGGCTGCTGCGGGCGATGTTCGCCGACGAGTCCCGCTTCGCCGTGCATCCGGCGCTGCCGGCGCAGATGCATTTTGGCGACGAGGGCGCGGCCAACCACACCCGTTTCTGCGCCGAGTACGACGGCGCGGGGGTGGAGTTCTTCGTGTTCGGCGCGGCGGCTTTCGACGCCCGCTATCCCAAGCCGGCCAAGTTCCCGGCGCGCCAGACCCTGGAAGCCTGCCAGGCGGTGGCGCGCTTGCACGGCCTGAGCGCGGAGCGCGTGGTCTACGCGCAGCAGGACCCGGACACCATAGACGCCGGCGTGTTCCACAACGACGTGATCTCGGTGGGCAACCGCCAGGTGCTGTTCCACCACGAGAAATCCTTTGTCGACCAGCACAAGGTGCTGGCCGAGCTGAGCGCCAAGCTGGCGGCGGTCGGCGGCCGCTTCGTGTCGGTGGAGGTGCCGGCGGCGGAGGTCAGCGTCGAGGAGGCGGTGAAGAGCTATCTGTTCAACAGCCAGCTGCTGTCCAAGCCGGACGGCAAGATGATCATCGTGGTGCCGGAAGAGTGCCGCAATCAGCCGCGCGTCTGGGCCTACCTCGGCAAGCTGGTCGCCAGCGGCGGTCCCATCGACGAGGTCAAGGTGTTCGATCTCAAGCAAAGCATGCAGAACGGCGGCGGCCCCGCCTGCCTGCGGCTGCGCGTGGCGCTGTCGGCGGCGGAAATCGCCGCGCTCAATCCCAAGGTGCTGATGAGCGACGCGCTGTTCGCCACGCTCAACGGCTGGGTGGATCGCCATTATCGCGACCGCCTGAGCAGCGAAGACCTGGCCGATCCGCAGCTGCTGATCGAAAGCCGCACCGCGCTGGACGAGTTGAGCGGCATCCTGGGCCTGGGTTCGGTGTACCCCTTCCAGCGGGTTTGAGCCAGCGATACCCACGCCTGATTTCGAGTCAGGCGCTCTAGCGAAACAGGCCGGGATTCCCGGCCTGTTTTGCGTTTGAAGCGGCGGCGTCCGCCCGGATGCGCCGCTCTTGTCGTCGGGATGATGACAGCCTTTCTTTCACCGAAAACTGTCCTGATTAATGGTATCTATTTGACGAATATCATCTATTTTTGGTTTTTAATGTTGTTTGACATGACAAAAGTCATGTGATAGCTTGAATGACATTGGAATATATTGATCGATACGGCTTGGGGATTTCGGCCTCCTAGCCACGGAGGACGCGGGTTTGCGGCGCGGCCGTCCGCGGCGGCGCAGCGGATTGGCGTTTGGCGAGGGCGGAGACGAAACGAGGCCTGAGGCGTTTCTACAACGGGATACGGCCTGGCCTTTGGTACTGGTCTGGACGAAATAGCGGAGGTTCATGCCGGAGCGGGCGGCGTTTCGCCCCCGGCGATGTTTTGGCGGTTTTGCGGTTGTTGTTGATTGCGAATGAGAGTGCCGGTTGGATTTTCCGCCGCTGCGATACGCAGTTCATCGCGGCTCCTTTTGTCTTGCATACACTTCAAGTGCCAATACACCATGAAATATCACTGCATCGGCATCGGCAGCGGGCCGTCCAATCTGAGCGTGGCTTCGCTCTTGCATGGCCAGCACGACATCAAGAGCATCTTCTTTGAACAGAAAGCGGCGTTCACCTGGCACGACGGCATGATGATTCCCGGCGCGGGGCTGCAAGTCTCCCTGTTCAAGGATCTGGTCACGCTGGCGGACCCGACCAACCGCTTTTCCTTTGTGTCCTATCTGCACCAGCACGGCAGATTGCTGCAGTTTCTCAATGCGCGTTTCGATCAGGTGTCGCGGCTGGAGTTTCGCGATTACCTGAAATGGGCGGCGGAGAGCAACGGCAATATCTGCTTTGGCGAGCGGGTGCTGGAGGTCGATTTCGACGGCGGCGCCTTCGTGGTGCAGACCACGAAGCGGAGGGTGCAGGGCGACAATGTGGTCGTCGGCGTCGGCATTGTGCCGGAGGTGCCGGACTTCGCGCGCTCCTGTCTCGACGACAGCACGCATTTCCACGTCAATGAGTTCGCCGCCAAGGCCGGCGTCGCGGCGGGCAAGCGCGTGCTGGTGATAGGCGGCGGCCAGTCCGGCGCCGAGGTGGTGCTGGATTTGCTGCGCCGCGGCGGCGGCCAGGCGCCGGCGGCGCTGAGCTGGCTGTCGCGGCGGGAGAATTACTTCCCGCTCGACGATTCCCCGTTCACCAACGATCTGTATACGCCCACCCATTCCAATTATTTTTACGAGCAGGACGAAATCTTCCGCAGCGCCTTCATCAAGCGCAATCTGCTCAGCAGCGACGGCATTTCCGAATGCACCTTGCGCAGCCTCTACCAACAGATCTACTCGCTGCGCTTCATCGAACGCTCGCCTATCGACATCCGCCTGCTGCCCTTCCGCGAGGTGCGCGCCATCGGCCGGAACGGCGAGCGCTGGTCCATCGCCGCCCGCCATCTGGGCGCCAACGCGCCGGAAACGCTGGAAGCGGACGTGGTGATCTGGGCCAGCGGCTTCAAGCCGGCGCCCACGCCCTTCCTGCAGCCCCTGCGGGAGCGCCTGGAGCGCGAGGGCGAGGAAATCGCCGTCGACCGCGATTACGCGGCGCTGGGCAAGCTGCCGCGCAATCGCAGCCTGTTCATCCTGAACGCCATCCGCCAGCAGCGCGGCCTGGCCGATCCCAATCTCAGCCTGACCGCCTGGCGCAGTCAGATCGTCATCAACCGCATGCTGGACGCGCCGCGCGCCGGCGATGTCGACGCCGCCTTCGTGTCCTGGGCGCCGCTGGCCTCGGCGCGCGCGGACGAGCGCAAGAACAAGAGGGAATGGGCATGACGGCGCCCCGCATCGTCGTCGTCGGCGGCGGCATCCTCGGCTGCACGATAGCCGCGCGCCTGCTGGAGCGCGAGCCGCGGGTCCGGCTCACCCTGGTGGACCGCGGCCTGGTCGGCGCGGGAGCGTCGATGTATTCCGCCGGCGTCCATTTCCCGGTGGGACGCTCCGAGCGCGTGCGCCAACTGAGCGCGGCCAGCGCGGATTACTACCAGACCTTGCGCGCCCGCCATCCGCAGTTGCCCATGCACGGTTTCGACTTTTTCGTCGCGGCCGGCGCGGCCGACGCCGATGAGGTCCGCGCCCGCTGCGCCGGCCTGCTGCCCTTGTCGGCGGAGGAACAGGCGCGCGTCGCGCCGGATCTGCCGGCCGGCCGCGAGCTGTGGCGGATGCCGGATTGCCATGTGACGGATGTGCAGGGGCTGGCCTTATGGCACGCGCAGCGTCTGCGCGGCCGCGCCGAGGTGTTGGAGGGGATTGGGGTCGAGGCGCTGGACGAGAGCGCCGACGGCGTCCGCCTGACCCTGTCCAGCGGCCGGGAGCTGGCCGCCGACGCCGTGGTGCTGGCCCCCGGGCCGTGGGTCAACGAGGGCTGCTGGAGCGGGTTGACCGCCGGGCTGGGGGTTCGCGTCAAGAAGGTGGTGGCCCTGCATCTTCAGCGGCCGGCGGAGGAGGGGGCCGCGCTGTTCTTCCCCGCCGAGGACGCTTTTCTGGCGCCGCTGCCGCACCGCGGGCACTGGCTGTTCAGCTACACCTGCCAGCAATGGGACGTGTCGCCGGAACAGTGCCGGCAGGCCGGGGTGGAGGCCCGCGAGATCGCCGAGGCGCGCGAGGCGCTGCGGGGCGTTGCGCCGGCGCTGGCGCCGCTGCTGAGCTCGGGCCGGGTGTTCTGCGACGCCTACAGCCCAAGCCGCGAGCCGCTGGCGCAATACCTGGGCCGTCATCGACGCGTTCTGTTTGTCGGAGCGTGCAACGGCTCCGGTTACCGGCTGGCGCCCGGCGTCGCCGCGGAAGCCGTCGCCCTGCTCAATCACACTCTCACCAAGGGATAGCCGATCATGCACATCATAGAATTGAACGAAGCGCAGCGGTCGCCGGCTTTCGGCATCGAGATGGCGTCCATCGCCGGCCTGGGCGAGCAGGAGCAGGTGCGGCTGGCCTACGGCGTCGTCGAGCCCGGCGGGGAAAGCCAGCCGCACAAGCACGACGAGCTGGAAGCCTTTCTGATTCTGAGCGGCGAGGGCGTCATCGACGCCGACGGCCGCTCCCAGCCGGTGCGCGCCGGCAGCCTGGTGCTGTTCAAACCGTTTGAAAAACACGTGTTGCGCAATACCGGCGGGCAGCCGCTGCGCTTCTGCGACTTCTACTGGCGGGACGCGGCCAAACGCGAGGCCGCCGCGCAGGACAACGGCGCCGCGCGCCTGAAAGGGCGGCCGGTATTCGTGTTTTCCACGCCGCCCACGCCCAACGGCGACCTGCACCTTGGCCATCTGTCCGGTCCCTATCTGGGCGCCGACGTCTATGTGCGCTTCCTGCGCGCCAGCGGACACGAGGCCTACCACCTGACCGGCAGCGACGATTACCAGAGCTATGTGGTGGGCCGCGCCCGCCAGGAAAACAGCAGTCCCCAGCAAGTGGCCAGCCATTATTCGGCGGCGATCCAGTCCACGCTGGATCTGATGGACATCCATCTCGATCAATACACCGTCACCACCCGCGACCCGGCTTACGCGGCCGGCCTGCGCGATTTCTTCTCGCGCCTGGTGCGGGGCGGCGCGCAGCTGCGTTCCGACGCGGCGCTGTTCGACGCCGAAACCGGCGATTATCTGTACGAGGTGGACGTTTCCGCCAAGTGTCCAAGCTGCGGCTCGCCCTGCGGCGGCAATATCTGCGAGGAGTGCGGCGAGCCCAACAACTGCGTGGATCTGGACGCGCCGCGCTCGCGGCTGTCGGACGCGACGCCGGTCACCGGCGCCATCCGCCGCTACATGATCAATCTGTCCGCCTTCAAGGAGGCGGTGGAGCAGCATCAGCGCCTGGGCAAGGTGTCGCCGCGCTTGCAGCAATTGGCTGAGCGGGTGCTGGCGCGCAAGGACTATTGGGTGCCCATCACCCATCCGGCGCAATGGGGCGTGCCGCCGGCGGAGGAGGTCGAGGGCGAGCAGGTGATCTGGGTGTGGCCGGAAATGGCTTACGGCTTCCTGTACGGCATCGCCGAACTGGGCGGCCGGCTGGGCAAGCCCTGGCAGGCCGACCGGCCGCAGCCGGACTGGAAGATCGTCCACTTCTTCGGCTACGACAACAGCTATTACCACTCCATCCTGTACCCGGCCTTGTACCGGATGGCCTTCCCGGATTGGCAGTGCGACATCGACTACAACGAGAACGAGTTCTACCTGCTCGACGGTCTGAAGTTCTCCACCAGCCGCCGGCACGCGGTATGGGGCAAGGACATCCTGAGCCCTGACAGCGTGGACGCGGTGCGCTATTACCTGGCGCGCACGCGCGGCGAGCAGGAGCGGACCAATTTCACGCTGGAGGATTTCCATGCGTGCGTGGAGCGGACGCTCTTGGGCCAGTGGCAGGCCTGGCTGAGCGGCCTGGGCGAGCGCTTGCGGCAGGATTTCCAGCAGCGCGCGCCCGACGCCGGCAACTGGACCGCCGCTCACACCGCCTATTTCGACGCGCTGAGCAACCGGCTGACCAGCCTGAGCACCCATTACGGCGCAGACGGTTTCACGCTCAACCGCGTGACGGAAGAGCTGGACGGGCTGGTGGCCGGCGCGCTGCGCTTCGCCAAATCGAACGAGCGCATCCGTCGGAATCCGGCGCTGCGCGACGAATACCGGACCGCGGTCGCGCTGGAGCTGGCCACGGCCCGCCTGCTGGCTCAGGCCGCCGGCCCGCTGATGCCGCGCTTCGCCCAGCGCCTGGGCCGCGCCCTGGGCATGGAAGGCGTCGACGTCTGGCCGGAAAGCGTGGAGCTGTCGCCGCCGGGCGCGGCTCTGGACTTGGCGGAGCAGCGCTTTTTCACGCCGCTGCGCCGGGCGGGCGCGGCGGAGGAAGGGCGGTCATGAGCGGGCTGGGGTCTCAAGCGCCGCGCGGCCCGGACGTCGATCTGGTCAACGCCATCGCGCTGCGCGGATGCGATGACGAGCGACATGTGATCCGCTTCCGGCAAGACGGCGCCGTGCAGGCCTGGACGCTGGCCGAGCTGGACCGCAAGGCGGCGCGCGTGGCCCGGCGCTTGCATGCGCTGGGCTTGCGTCCGCGCGACCGGGTGGGCATTTTGTCCCGCAACCGGATCGAATTCGTGCTGCTGGATCTGGCCGTCCTGAAACTGGGGGCGGTGACCGCGGGCTTCGAGGCCGGGCGTTTCGAGCCGGCGCGTATTGTGGACAGCTACGGCTTGAAAGCCTTGTTCGCCGAGGGCGTGGACCGTTCGGGCGCGGTGTTCGACATCGCCGAAGTCCAGGCCTGGGCCGAGCGCGCCGAGGCGGACGCGGCGGAGCGACCCCTGCACGCAGGCTACGACCCGGCCGACGTGCTGGCGATCAAGTTCACCTCGGGCAGCACCGGCGCGCCCAAGGGCCTGGAAGCCACCGTCGCCAGCGTCAACAGTTCCATCAATGAAGTGCAGGCGATGTTCGGGCATGGGGACGGCGACAATCTGCTGGTGTTCCTGCGGCTGGCTTTGCTGCAGCAACGCTATTGGATTTATTCGGCGCTGGCGTTTGGACACGACCTCACGCTTTCCGATCTGGATCAGGCGCTGGACATGGCCAAGGCCTGCCAGCCCACCGTCGTCATGGGGGTGCCGGGCTTTTACGAAGCCTTGCGCGCCAACCTGTCGCAGCGGCACGGGGACGCCGATCCCGCCGCCCGCGGCGCGCAGATACAGGCCGCGCTCGGCGGGCGCGTCCGTTATCTGTGGACCGGCTCCGCTCCGGCCAGCCGGACGGTGCTGGAATTCTTCAACCATGCCGGCGTGCCGTTGTACGAGGGATACGGCAGCAACGAGGCCTGCATCGTCGCCAAGAACCATCCCGGCGCCTTCCGCCTGGGCAGCGTGGGCAAGGTGCTGCCCAACAAGTCCATCCGTTTCGACCAGGACGGCGTCTTGATCGTGGCCAGCCGCCATCCGGTCAACTGCCGCTATACCTGGTGCGATCCCGGCGTCAGCGAAAAAAGCTTCCTGCCCAGCGCCGAGGTCAAGACCTGGGATCTGGGCCATGTGGACGAGGACGGTTTCCTGTACATCCACGGTCGCGTGGACGACGTCTTGACCATGGCCAGCGGCCGCAATGTGCTGGCGAGGCCGCTGGAAGAGGGCTTGCGCCGGCATCCGGACGTGCACGAATGCGTGTTGTACGGCACCGGCAAGCCCTTCATCACGGCCATCCTGTCCCCGGCCTTGGCCGGGGCGGACGCCGAGGCTTTGCGCCGGCATATCCGGGCGCTGAACGAGGATGTTTTCCAGGAGGCGCGCATCCTGGCGGCGCTCATCGTCGACGAGCCGTTTTCCATCGAGAACGGCCTGCTGACTTCTCAATTCAAGCCCAAGCGCAAAATGATTCATCAGCGCTATATGGCGCAGCTGGACGACATCTATGCGCGCCACGCGCGGACGCCGGAAGCGTTTTCGGCGGACGCGGCGTATGTGCGGGATGGCCGGGCGCCGCAGCCCTCTTTCTGATACGCGGCCCGCTTAAACCTATGCAAGGAGCGATACATGACTTGGCGTAATTTGAAGGACCTCACCCTGGAAAACGAACGCGTGCGCTTGCGCCGGATTCAGATCGGCGATTACGCGGCGTTCGAGCGCATCGTGTTCGAGCCCGCCATCTGGGAGTACTTCGTCGCCCGCATCCAGACGCCGGACGATCTGGGCCGCTTCGTCGAGCAGGCGATACAGGACACGCTCAACGGCAGCCGCATCGTGTTCGCCATCATCGACCGCCAAACGGACCGCATCGTCGGCAGCACCGCTTACGGCAATCTCGCCGAGGGCGAGCGCCGCCTGGAGATAGGCTGGTCCTGGCTGTGCCGGGACGCGCGGCGCACCGGCATCAACCGCGCGGTCAAGTTCGAACTGCTCAAGCACGCGTTCGAAGCGCTGGAATGCGAGCGCGTGGAGTTCAAGACCGATGTGCTGAACGCCGGCGCGCGCGCGGGCCTGGCCGGCATCGGCGCGACGGAGGAAGGCGTGCTGCGCAGCTTCAACTTCATGCCCGGCGGCCGTCGCCGCGATGTGATCTATTACAGCGTGCTGCGCCAGGAATGGGAGCGGGTCCGCGCCGAACGCTTCCCGGCGCTGGCCGCCGCGGCAAGCCGTTGAGCGGCCGGGCCGGCATCAAGATGGACGCCCCCGACATGTCCGCGAGCCCGCAGATGAAAACCGAAGACTTCGTCTTTAGCGCCGGCGAGCACTGGCTGGCCGCCACCCGCGTGCAGCCGGACGCCGGCGCGGCAAGCAGCGTCCTCACCCTGCACGGGCTGGGCCAGACCGCGAACCGGCACACCATACGCTATGTGCTGGACCACCTGGCCGGGCACGGCCTGGGCTCGGTGTGCTTTGAATTCTCCGGCAACGGCGACAGCAGCGGGGCGCTGGAAGAGGCCTGCCTGCGGCGTCGTTACGAGGAAACGCTGGCCGCCGCGGAACACCTGGACAAGCGCGAGCCGCTGACCCTGATCGGCACCAGCATGGGCGGCCATCTCGCCGCCTGGGTCGCGCCGGTGCTGAAGCCCGCCTGCCTGGTGCTGTTCTGCCCGGCAAGCTATCCGGCCGACGCCGCCGAATCCCGTTTCGACGGCGGCCTGGCCCGTCCCGGCCCCTATCCGGACTCCCCGGCCTATGCCGGCCTGCGCGAATTCAGCGGCGACTTGCTGATCATCGGCGCCGGCAAGGACGCGGTGGTGCCCGCCGAGACGCTGGACGGCTATCTGGCCGCGGCCATGAACGCCCGCAGCAAGAAGATGGTCTGGCTGGACGACTGCGAGCATTTCATCCATCGCTGGCTGCCGCATCAGGACGCTTTGCGGCCGCAAGTGCTGACGACGATAAGGGACACCATTCTGCGGGCGCGCGCCCGCCAATAAGACCCACTAACAAAACCCCTGATCCCGCGTTGCGCGGCCTTGTCGTACGACTTGTACTGTCCGCGTCGGCGCGCCTTGGCTCAGGTTCTCTGCGAGGTTTTGTTAGCGGCTCTAAGTCTATTGGAGGAATCCATGCAACACGCTCCCGTTCTGATCGAAGCGAATATCCTGAAGCGGCGCGATGTCGCCAGCCTGGAGATCGTTGAAAACGCGTTCTCCAGCGGCCCCGTCGCCGAGGCCCTGCGCCGGGCGCCGGGCATCGAGCGCCGCCGGGGCTTGAGCAAGGAGGCGTTCGACCGCGAATACCGCCACCAGCAGCGGCCGGTGATTCTGGAAGGCTACGCCGCCGACTGGCCGGCGGTGCGCCATTGGAGTTTCGAGCATCTGGCCAAGCGCTGCGGCGCGACGCCGGTGGTGGTCAACAGCTATAGCAGCCAGCGTTCCGCCCAGGCCAGCTTCGCCGAGTTCGTCGACATGCTGATGCGCAACGAGGGGCCGGAGGCGACGCCCATCTATCTGCAGGAATGGTATTACCAGGCCTCCTGCCCCGAGCTGGCCGCGGACATGCCGGAACTGGACATCGCCCAATACGATTTCCGCCGCGATCTGTACGGCGAGGTGATTTCCACCAATCACCAGCTCTGGCTGGGCCAGCGCGGCGGCGTCACCCGGCTGCATCAGGACTCCTACACCATCGACGTCATGCATGTGCAGCTGGTGGGGGAAAAACACTGGACCGTCTTGGGGCCGCAGGCGATGTTGCCGGAAACGGAGACGGGGGGCGCCGATCTGCAAGCGCTGGCCGACGATCCCGCCGCCCAGCTGATGCAATGCACGCTGAAGCCCGGCGACGTGCTCTATCTGCCGGCGCTGTGGTTCCACCGCATCAAATTGCTGAGCAACTCCATCGGCCTGGGCCGGAAGTGCCTGGACCAGGCCAATCTGCAAACCCATATCCGGCAACGGATGGCGGAGCTGCTGGCGCTCGCCCTCAATCCGGAAGAGGTCAAGCTCACCCATCCCGAACTGTTCAATGTGGTGATGATGCGCAACCGGGTCTGGGCCAAGCGCATGGGCATCGATTTGTCGAAACTGCGCCCATGATCCGGCTTTCGCCCCGCGGTGCGGGACACCTCATCAGGAGAAAATAAATGAAGCAAGCGCATGTATTGGTTGTCGGGGGATTGAACCACACGCTGGACAGGCTGGAGCAATTGGGCGCCCGCTATTCGATGATGCAGATCCCGGAGCGCGTCAATGAGCGCCAGTACGGCGCGGCGGTGCGCTACGCGGTGATGGATTACGAAGACATGGAGGAGGTCTTGCTGCTGGCGCGCGCCTGGCACGCCAAGGACCCGTTCGACGCGGTGGTGTCCTTCACCGAATACGGCCTGCATCCGGCGTCGCAATGCGCGATCGAGCTCGGCGTCGCCGGCGACAATCTGGAAGCGGTGCTGAACACGCGCGACAAGATCAAGATGCGGGAGCTGCTGGGCCGCCACGGCCTGAGCCCGGTGCGATACCAGGTCTGTCAAAGCCTGGACGACGCGAGAAGCTTTTTCCGCTCGCTCAACGGCGAGGCCATGGTGCTGAAGCCGTATGCCGGCGGCCTGAGCGAGGGCGTGTTCTTCGTGGATGAGGACGCGCATCTGGAGGCGCGCTGGAACGGCTCCCGCGCGGTGATGGACGGGCCGCTTCTGGCGGAGGAGTTTCTGCACGGCCCGGAGTACAGCGTGGAATCGCTGTCCATCAACGGCCGGCATGAGATCGCGATGATCACCGAGAAAGAGGTCACGGCGCTGCCGCGCTTCATCGAGCTGGGCCACCAGGTGCCGGCGCGGCTGGACGAGGCGCAGCAGGCGGCGGTCAAGGCCTTGGTCAGCCGTTTTCTGGACGTCATCGGCCAGAAAACCGGGCCCGCGCACACCGAGATCCGCCTGACGCCGTCCGGGCCCAGGATCATCGAATCGCAAACCCGGATAGGCGGCGATCAAATCTGGGAAATGTGCGAGCTGGTCAGCGGCGTCAACCTCACCGGCGAGACCATCGCGGCGCTCACCGATCTGCCGCGGCCCGAACGCAAGCCGGCGGCCAAGGCCGCCGCCATCCGCTTCTTCTCCTACGAAAACGCCCGCATTCTGGACGTGAGCGGCGTCGAGCAGGCGAAAAGCGCCCAGGGCGTGGTCCGGGTGGAGTGCCAGCTGCACGCCGGCCTGCGCTGCGAGACGCTTAAATCGTCCAATTCCCGCCAGGGCTACGCGCTGTGCGTGGGCGACACGATAGAGCGGGCCGTCTCCAACGCGGAGGCCGCGCGCGACGCGGTGCGGGTGGAGTGGGAGCCGCTGAGCGCGGAGCAGGGCGGACTTTGAACCGTTTCTTGGACAACTCGAATAAAGACAGGCAAGCATGAACTCGCATCCGGTCCGGCGCAGCGTGTTGTACATCACCGCGCATTACATCATGACCTATCTCGGCTACTACGGCCTGGTCTCCACCCTGGTGGTCACGCTCAACAAGGCCGGGTTCAGCGCCGAACGGATCGCCATGCTGGTCATCCTGTTCACCTTGACGACCAAGGCGGCGAAGATACCGCTGGCGCCGTGGCTGGACCGGATGGCGGCGACGAAGTCCGTGCTGATAGGCTGCGTCATGGCCGCGGTCGGTTTCTTGCTATTGTATTCGGCCAAGGATTTTTATTTGACCGCCTGTGCGCTGGCCCTGTCCGGCACCGGCATTTCCATCAACGCGCTGGCGAGCAAGCAGCTGGCCGCGGCGACCAGCGATATGATGGACAACCGCGCCAAGCTGTTCTCCATCACCTATATCGGCATCAATATCGCGGCGGCGGCGGCGGCGCCGCTGGCTCTGTACCTGGCGGCCAAGGGGCAGTACCAGCTGGTGTTGATCGGCATCGCCGTCTCTTACTGTGTGGCCGGGGTGGTGACCTTCCTGAACTTCGGCAAGCTGGGCATGAAGCGCCCCGGCGGCGGCGCGCCGTCGTTTCTGGCTTATTGGAAGCTGCTCTACGTGCCCGGCATTCCCCCCTTCCTGCTGATCAATTTCTTTTGCTGGCTGCTGTACGGCCAGCTGTTCAACGTGCTCGCGCTCTATGTCTCGGAAACGCTGGCCCAGCCGGGCAAGCTGGGCTGGCTGTACACCCTGAACGCCTTGCTGGTGATCGGGCTTCAGCTCTTGGTCACCCATCTGGCCCACCGCTGGAGCGGCGGTAAGCCGCTGGGCATTGTCCGTTCTTCCTACGCCACCTTCGCGCTGGCCTTCATCATGCCCTTCATGCTTCCGGGCTATACCGGCGCGCTGGCCTTCGTGCTGCTGTTCACCTTCGCCGAGATGATGTTCGCGCCCAGCATGGACGTGCTGCTGCTGTCCTTGATCGGCAAGGAGAGCCGGGCGGTCGCTTACAGCGTGCTGTCCATCAGCACCGCGCTGGGGGAGTCGCTGGGCGGGGGCATGGGCGTCGCGGTTTACCGCTGGATGGCGGATTACGGCCATGCCGGCCAATTCTGGCTGGCGCTCGCCGGCTTGTCGCTGCTGTGCATCGCCGTCGCCTATGTGTTGCAGGAGTCGAGCGCCGGCTTGCGCGCGCAGGCGGCGGGCGCGGTTTAGCGAAGCGGAGCAGAGCGTAAACCGCTGCTTAGAACCTGTTCACGATCTTTCCGAGAGATGGCTCCAAGACATGGAATCCGCTGCGCGGATGGTGATTTTCATTGCCGGGGCTGCCCGGCGAGCAGGGAGGAGATATTTGCTTGGCCAAATATCCCCTCCACCCCTAAAGGCCACCCTGCAAGCCAGGCCTACGGCTTCCCGCCGGTTCCCGTCAGGTCCGAGGCGCGGCTGAACTCGCAGCGCGCTACCGTCGCGCTGCTCGAACAGGCAGCCGCTTAAGACCTCGGACCTGCCACCCGACGGCAGGCTTGAAGGGACCCGGGGCGCGTCGGATACGCGGCCTCCTGTGCAGCAAACCGTGTTTCAAAGCACAGACAAAAGATCGTGAATAGGTTCTCAGTGGCGGATCTGGGTGCTGCCGGCCTCGGCCAGCGCCTCCAGCAATAGGGCGGTGCTGGCGCCGGGCAGGCTGAACGGGTCCAGGCGCGCCTGGGCGGAATAGCGCAGCAGCAGCGAGGCGTTGAGTTTTTCCATCATCACCTCCGCCATGCTCCAGTTGGCGAAGCGGCGTTGCTCCATTTCCTGGTAGTCCAGCAGCGTCAGGCATTGATGGCGCGGATCATGGGCCAGTTTCTGGTACAGCAGATTGACCTCGGCGCGGCCGCCTTCCAGCGATTGCACGAATACGTCCTTGCTGTAGCACAGCACCCCGGTGATGCCCTGGGCCGGATTGTATTTGCGCGCGGCGATCATGATGTCGTCCACCAGATCGCTGTCTATGGATTTGTGCGCGCGGCTGCAGTAGGTCAGGCGTACCAGCATGATGTGCCCCTTGGATGCGAAGAAGCCGCGCCAGACCGGCGCGGCCTCGTTTCATCTTAGTCGCTGCGCGCCGTCTTGCCGCTGACCTTAAAACCTGTTCAAGACCTTGTCCCGAGCTTGCCCGAGAGACGGTGAACGGGCTCTTTATTTATGCATCAGGGACAGGAATTCGCGGCGCAGATTGGCGTCGCTGAGGAAGGAGCCGCGCATCACGCTATTGGTCATCTTGCTATTGCTGTCCTTGACCCCGCGCCAGTGCATGCAGAAGTGGTCGGCCTCCATCACGATGGCCAGGCCGTCCGGCTGCAGCTTCTTCATCAGCAGGTCCGCGATCTGGGACACCGCCTCTTCCTGGATTTGCGGGCGGGTCATCACCCAGTCTATCAGCCGCGCGTACTTGGACAGGCCGATCAGATTGGAATGTTCGTTGGGCATCACCCCCACCCAGACGCGGCCGATGATGGGGCACAGATGGTGGGAGCAGGCGCTGCGCACCGTGATCGGACCCACGATCATCAACTCGTTGAGCTTCTCCACATTGGGGAACTCGGTGCTGGCCGGCATCTGCACATAGCGGCCGCGGAAGACTTCCTTGATGAACATCTTGGCCACGCGCTTGGCGGTGTCCTGGGTGTTGTGGTCGTGCTCGGTGTCGATGACCAGGCTTTCCAGCACGGCTTTCAGTTTCTCCTGAACCTCGGATTGCAGCAGGTCCAACTCGCCGTCTTCGATGTGGGCGGCGATATTGTCGTTGGCGTGGAAACGGACGCCGGCTTGCTGCAGGCGGCTGCGGATGCGTTGTGAGACCGGCAGATGGTCAACGGTATTGGTCTTGTTCATTGTGTTGGCAGTCTCGGATGCTTATTTATCATTTTGGCGCCGCCATGGCCGGCGGCTCTATCCATTGCGCATGACTTGGGGCAGGGCAGGCGGTGGGCGCCTCCCTGAAAGGCGGCGTGCTTGGAGCCTGGCCGATGCGACAGGAACGCTCCATGTTAGCACAAGCAAACGAAGCGCATCCGCAGCCGATGCGCCTAGTAGAAACCCTTAGCCCGTCAGGGCTTGACGCGGGAAGCCCTTAATTTGGCGGGCATGCAAAGTCAATGCCGGCGGCTGGCCATACAGGATATTGCTGTCCTTTTGGACGGGGTTGGGCGCGTGGCGGCGCCTCTCGCCGCGCCGGCGCAAGCCTTGTTGGCCGGAAGCGGGCGCGCGGCGCGGCGCAGCAGCCGTCCGCATTGGCGTTTTCGACACAGAAATTATCCGGATTGAATTTTCCTCCGCCTGGATTACCACTCACATAAGAACGAAAACTTATGGAGAGAGGCGGGACGGAATGAATAGCCAACAGCAAAACAGCCGGCAGCGCTGGGCCCGGGACTATGTGTTCGACGCATTGAGCCAATTGGGCATCCATCGCATTTTCGGCGTGCCCGGCACCAATGAGATTCCCATCATCGACGGCACGTCCTACCCGGAAAACCAGGTGGAGTATATCGAGTGCCTGCACGAGAACATCGCCATGGGCGCGGCCATGGGCTCGGCGCGGATGACGGGCAAGCCCGGCGTGGTGGTGGTGCACGTCACCCCGGGCATCGCCCACGGCATCGGCAATCTGTTCAACGCCTGGCGCTCGCAGGCGCCGCTGGTGATTCTGTGTTGCCAGCAGCAGAACGAGCTGGTCACGCAGGAGCCGCTGCTGGCCTCCAATCTGGTGGACCTGGCGCGGCAATACACCAAGTGGGCGCATGAGGTGCGCACCGAGCAAGAACTGCCGATGGTGTTGCAGCGCGCCTTCAAGGAGGCGATGGCGCCGCCCAACGGGCCGGTGTTCGTCGCCATTCCCTGGGAGTTCACCATGCGGCGCATCGGCGACGGCGACCGCCTGCCGGGCATTACCCGGATCTCCCCGCATTTCATCGCCGACGCCGACGCCATCCGTCAGGCGGCCGTCATGCTGCGCGAGGCGGTCAACCCGCTGATCGTGGTGGGCGACGCCGCCGGCTACGCGGAGGCCTGGCCGGAATTGCAGGCGCTGGCGGAGTTGATCGGCGCGCCGGTGTCGCTGCAAACCTTCAGCAGCCTGGCCAACTTCCCCAATGGGGATTACCACTGGCAGGGCGAACTGCCCGGCGGGCAAAAAGATCTGCAGCAAGTGTTCGCCGGCCACGACGTCGCCTTTTTATGCGGCTTCAGCAACCAGGCTCAGGTCACGGTGTTCAAGTACAGCGACGGGCCCTTGATCCCGCCCTCGGTGCGCCAGGTGTATCTGAGCAACAACAGCTGGGACATCGGCAAGAACTACTACGGCGAATGCGCGCTGTTCGGCGACATCAAGGCCACCTTGCCGCTGCTGAACCGGGAGATCGGCGAGCAGCCGTCGGCGGCCGCGCGGCAGCGCAATGAGCTGTTGCGGCAAAAAGCCGAAGCGAGGCGCTTGCAATGGGACGTCTATCTGCGCGAGGCGATGCAACAGCAGGAAATCTGGGCGGTGGTGATCGCCGACGCGCTGCGTCTGGAAATCAGCGAACGCCGGCTGGAAAAGCAGTTCGTCTACGTGCACGAAGCGGTGTCGGACCCGGCGCCGTTCCAGTACCTGCTGCCCTTCACCGAAGAGGCCGCGGCGCCCATCAGCTACTACTGCGTCGGCGGCGGCTCCCTGGGCTGGTCCATGCCCGCCACCCTGGGCATCAAGCTGGAAGCGCAAGGCTGCCAGGGCATAGACACCCGTTTCGTGGTGGCGGCCACCGGCGACGGCTCCTCCTTGTTCTATCCGCAAACCTGGTGGACTGCTCAGCATCGCCAGCTGGGGGTGCTCTACATCATCACCAACAACCACGAATACCACACCCTGCAAATGGGCCTGCAACAAGTGGAGGCGATGTACGGCGACGCGCCGGGCTACGGCTGGCAGGCGCGCACCCAGGACCCGGAATACCTGCGCATCCACCGGCCCAAGCCGGATTTCGTCGCCTTGGCCCAGGCTTTCGGCGGCATGGAGGGCGAGGTGGTGGTCCATCCCGAGGCGGTGCGCGCCGCGGTGCGGCGCGGGCTGGACCACGCGCTGGCCGGCCGCGCCTATGTGCTGGACATGCAGACCGTGGGCCTGGATCAGCCGCCGCCCACGCCGCAGCAGGCCAACGCCCGCTACCGCCATCAGCCGAGGCTGGATTGCTTCCATGTCCCGGACGGGGACGGCCAGCGCAATACGGACAACGGCCAGCCGGCCAATGTGCCGGTGATTTTCTGATCCCGGCTCCACATAGCGAGGACGAGCAAACATGGCTAGCGAAAACATAGACATCGCCATTGTCGGCGGCGGCGTGTCCGGCGTGTACAGCGCCTGGCGGCTGCAACAACACTATCCCCAGAGCAAGATCGCGGTGTTCGAGGCCAGCGATCACATCGGCGGACGTCTGCTGTCGGTGCGGCCGCCGGACATTCCGGACATGGTGGCGGAACTGGGCGGCATGCGCATCCTGCCGGAGGTGCAGCCGCTGATTTACGACCTGATTCAGGAATTGAATACGCTGTTGCCGGCGCCGGAACAGATCGAGCTTTACCGCTTTCCGGTGGACGAGCCGCAAAACATCGCCTATCTGCGCGGCGTCTATCTGCGGCTGCAAGACTTCACCACCCAGCCGGACAAAGTGCCGTACCGGCTCAATTTCCTGGACCGCGGCCAGACCGGCGGCGCCGTCATCATCGACGCCATCGAGCAGATCGTGCCCGGCATCACCAATAAATCGCTGACCGAGGAAGAGCGCCGGCAGATGGCGCAGAACGCCAGCTTCGGCGGCGTGCCGCTATACCAGCAAGGCTTCTGGAACGTGCTGTTCCGCGTGATCACCGGCGAAGCCTATCAATACGCCGAAGACACCGGCGGCTACGACACCACCTTGTGCAACTGGAACGCCGCCGACGCCATTCCCTGGTTTCTGTCGGACTTCGGCGTATCGGCCCAGTACATGGGCTTTTGCAACGGCTTTCAGCAAGTGCCGCTGGTGTTGGCGCAATTGTTCGAACAGGCCGGCGGCGAGGTGCGGCTGGAGGCCCCGGTCAGCGGCGTGACGCGCAGCGAGTCGGGCTTCCAGTTCCAGGCCCAGGGCCGGACGATATCCGCCAAAACGCTGATTCTGGCGATGCCGCGCCGCGCGCTGGAGCTCTTGTCCGCCACCAGCCCCTGGCTGCAGGAGGCCGCGCGCTTCCAGCAACTGGCCGCCAGCGTCACGCCGCGGCCGCTGTTCAAACTGTTCACCACCTACAACAGCCCCTGGTGGCTGAATACGGGTTACAGCACGGCCGACGGCGACTACGTGCCGGTCAAATCCGGCCGCTCCGTCACCGATTTGCCGGTGCGCCAGACCTATTACTGGCCGCGCAGCAACGGCCTGCCCGCCTTGCACGGCCACGCCATGTTGCTGGCCAGCTACGACGACGGCGACAACACCGGCTTTTGGGACGGTCTGCGCGGCCGCCGTCACAGCGCCTGGAAGAAGGGGCTGGAGGTGGCCGAGCTGGCGGACCCCTTCATCGGCGCGGACGACCAGGTGCGCGCCAAGGAGCTGAGCTGGCACCGCTACAAGGCTCCGCGGATGATGACCGAGGAAGTCACCCGCCAACTGACGGTGATGCACAGCCTGTCCTACACGCCCAAAGTGCGCAACGCCGCCTTCCGCGACTGGGGCGACGACCCGTACGGCGGCGGCTGGAACAGCTGGAACATCGGGGTGAAAAGCTGGGAAGTGAAACGGCAGATCATCCAGCCGCTGGACGGCCAGCCGCTATACGTGTGCGGCGAGGCCTATTCCGACGCCCAAGGCTGGGTGGAGGGAGCTTTGCAGACCGCGGACATGATGTTGGCCAAGCTGGTCTGAGAACCTGTTTTTGGCCTGCCGCGCGCCGGCGGGACCATCAGACGGGAGGCGGAAGCGTTTCCGGGAGCGGGACAGGCAGGCCTGTCCCGCTTGGCGCGCGGCCCGGCGCGCGCTACCATGACGGTTTTCCGCCGCGCCGGCCCCTTGCGCGGCCCCATTCTTTCCCGAGGTCTTCGTCCGATGCGCCATTGATGCCGCCGTCCTCCTGGACGGCCACGTTCTCCGCCCCCTGCGCGCAGGGGAATGTTCGGCATCCTTTGGAAAGCTTCATGACGCCTATCCATCTCACTTTGGACGACGTGTCCTATCAACTGCCCGACGGCAGGATTCTGTTCAGTCATCTCAATATGGCGTTTCACGCTCAGCGCATCGGCCTGGTGGGCCGCAACGGCGTGGGCAAGACCGTGCTGGCGCGTTTGTTGGCCGGAGAACTGCGGCCCAGCGCCGGCCGCTGTCTGCGCGGCGGAACGGCGCATTACTTGGCTCAGAGGGCAGGCGCGCCGCGGGGCGACACCGCCGCCGGCCTTGCCGGACTGCAAGGCGCGCTGGACGCGCTGGCGCGCATCGAGGCCGGCAGCGTCGACGCGCGGGATTTCGAACGGCTGGCCGAGCGCTGGGATCTGCGCCAACGCTTGGAGCGGGAATGGCGGCGTTTCGGCCTGGGCCATCTGCGCCCGGAAACGCCGGCCGACGCGCTCAGCGGCGGCGAAGCCGCGCGAGCGGCGCTGTGCGGGGCCATGCTGTCCGACGCCGACTTCCTGATCCTGGACGAACCCAGCAATCATCTGGACCGGAGCCAGCGGCAAGCACTGATCGAACAACTGTCCCTCTGGCCGCGCGGCCTGCTGGTGATCAGCCACGACCGCCGCTTGCTGGCCGGCATGGAGCGCATCGTTGAACTGTCGCCGCAGGGCCTGGCCGGCTACGGCGGCGCTTACGATTTTTACGCTGAACACAAGGAGCGGGAACAGGCGAGGGCGCTGCAAACGCTGGAGCAGCGCAAACAGGAGCGCTTGCGCGGCCAGCGGGCGCTGCGCGAACAGCAGGAGCGGCAAGAGCGGCGCCAGGCCCGCGGCGAACGGCGCGGCCGCGAGGCCAACCAGGCCCGCATCCTGTTGGACCGACAGCAGCAGCGCAGCGAGGACAGCGCCGGCAAGCTGCGGCGGCAACAGGCCGCGGCGCGGGAAGCGCTGGACCAGGCGGTGCGCGAGGCCGCCCGGCGGGCGGAGGACGACGCGGCGGTCGTCGTGCACGCCTTGCCGCAGGGGCCGGCGCTGCCGCGCGTCGCCGTCGCGCTGGACGAGGTGGTGCTGCCGTTCGCGCCCGAGGCCACGCGCCGGATTCACCTCAGCCTGGGCGGCGGGCGCCGCATCGGCGTCGTCGGCGCCAACGGCTGCGGCAAGTCCACCTTGCTCAAGGTGTTGGCCGGACGATTGCGTCCGCTCGCCGGACAGGCGCGGGCGCCGGCCGCCTGCGCCTATCTGGCTCAGGATCTGGACGGACTGGACCCCGGGCGCGGCGCGATCGAGCAATTGCTGGCAGCCAATCCCGCGGCGGGGGAAAGCCGGCTGCGCATGTTGCTGGCCCAATTGGGCCTGGACGCCGAGCGGGCGACCCGGCCCTGCGGCCGGCTCAGCGGCGGGGAACGGCTGAAGGCGGCGCTGGCCTGCGCGCTCTACGCCGATCCGCCGCCGACGCTGCTGCTGCTGGACGAGCCCAGCAATCATCTGGATCTGCCGTCGCTGCAAGCGTTGGAGGCGATGTTGCGCGCTTACCGCGGCGGCCTGCTGGTGGTGTCGCACGACGACGCCTTTCTGGACGCGCTGGATCTGGACGGCTGGCTGACGGCGGACGAGGACGGCTGGCGGCTGCTGGACGGAAGGGAGCGGCCGGAGCGCGCCATCGATAAAAGTTCGTTTTAGGTAATTTAACGTACAGATATACTAAAAACGCATGAATATAGTTAAAGCGCTGACGAAAACCGTCGGCGCTTTTTCATTCCAGTGATACGCAGGCCGGCTGGATGACGAGGCGGATGGGCGAGGCATTTGGGTGGGTGCGGAGATTCCCCTGGGGCGCGGCGGCCGCTTTGCGGCTCAGCGGCAATAGCCCTTTGCCGGCAAGAAGCCGATTGGGAGCGCGGACCGCATAGTGCCTCCAGTCGCAGCACGCGCCGCCGCTTTCCGCTCCATCCAGACGAGGGCGCCGCCAAGCAGGCCTCGGTCACAGAGCTCAAGCCAGGAGGACACCATGGCCCAACCGGAAGTGAACAAACTGCTGATGCGCGCGGTGAGCGATAACGATTTCCGCGTCAAGTTCTTGTCGGACCCCATCGCCGCGGCGAAGGACGCCGGCGCCAACAGCGCAACGGTCGCCGAATTGAAAAAGATCGACGTCGCGCGCTTGCGCGCCCAATTCGACCACCTGACCCGGGTGTCCGGCGATTTGCTGGCCGGCTCGGTGGTGGCGGCCGGGCATAGCCGCGACTGGAGCGACCGCAGCAATATCCACGACAACGACGGCCATATCCACGACAAGGCGGCCAGCGTGTTTTCCCCGGGCGATCTGGTCACCAATCCGGCGGTGTCCACCACGCTGAACCCGGCGGCGGTGCGCGACGCGCTCAAGGACCCGCTGGTGCTCAAGGAAATTGAAAACAACCCCCAGATCAAGGCGGCCTTGAAACGCGGCGTCAAATAGCCCGCGCGGCGGAGCGGACCCCGGCGCGGCCAGCCGCGTCGGGACGGATTTCCTGGCGGCCCGCTTGCGGGCCTCTTCGTGGGGCGACGGCGATGATCATCCGGCTGACGGCTTCCTGCAACAATAAGTGCTTCTTCTGCATCGTGGACGACGAGATCGCCCAGCGCGCCTTCCGGCCGCTGGCGGAGATCGTGGCCGAGCTGGACCAGGCGGCGCCGGACGAGGAGGTGGACATCTTTGGCGGCGAGCCCACCATAGACCCGGTGTTCTGGGAGGTGCTGCGCGAGGCCTTGAAAACCGGCCGCCGCGTCAGCCTGGCCTCCAACGTACGGCTGTTCTCCCACCGCCCGTCAGCGGAGCGGCTGGCGGCCATGGCCGACGGCCGGCTGGAAGTGCGCACCAGCCTGATGGGCCACAGCGCGGAATTGCACGACAAGCTCAACGGCGTGCGGGAGGGCGCGTTCCGGCAAACCCTGCAAGGCATCCGCCGCCTCAGCGAACTGGGCTTCGACATCCAGACCAATATCGTGATCCTGGCGGAAAATGTGGAACACCTGCTCGCCACCGGCGTGACCGCGGTGGAGGCCGGCTCGTCGCGCCTCAAGTTCAGCGGCACCGTGCGCACCGGCAAATTCATCGACTCCATCGCCGATCCGGCGCTGGTGCGCGAACGGCTGCGCACCATCGTGCCGCTGTTCCGCGCGCTGGGCGTGCCGGTGACGCTGGAGAAACTGGCGCCCTGTCTGATACCGGATTTCCTCGATCTCTTGATCCGGGACTCCGATCCGGCGGTGGACACCCATCCCTGGTACGAGAAAACCCGCGCCTGCCGCGCCTGCCGGCTGGCCGACGCCTGTCCGGGCGCCGAGCGCGGCGCGCTGATCCGCCACGGCCGGGACTGGGTGCGGCCCCTGGCCGAGATCCCGGCGGAATTGATAGACGAGGTGCGCGTCGCCGCGCTGGAGCGTTATCAGCCGCGGCGCGACAAGCCCTTCTTGCGCGTGCTGTTCGATCACCAGGACCTGTCCTCACTGGGCGTCATCGCCAGTTTCTCGCGCCAGCATCCGCAACTTTATCTGATCGCCTGAACCCGCCACCCGTTTGCGAGGCCCGCCATGAACCACGTCGTCACCCCGATCCGCCCGATTGAAGCGCGCGCGCCGCGCGCCGCGCCCGCCCAGCCGGACCGGGCCGGCATGGAGGACATCTTCGCCGACTTCCGGCTGCGCGACCGCTGGAAACCCAATTACCGCGCCCGGGACGTGGGCGACGGCGTCTTCCTGTCCAGCGACCAGGGCAGCTGGGCGCTGTTGAGCCGGGAGGAGTACCGCGCGCTGCGCAGCATCGCCCTGCCCGCGGCGCTGCACGATCTGCTGGAAGAGCGCGGCCTGATCCTCACCGCGCGCAACGCCGGCAGCGTGATGCGGGCCTATGAAGACTGGTCCGCCAATTATTTTCCCGGCACCGCCTTGCACATCATCGGCATGACGCGGCGCTGCAATCTGCGCTGCGCCTACTGTCACGCCGCCGTGGTGCGCGACAGCTCGGACCCGGCCCGCTACGACCTGGACGAAGCCACCGCCCGCGCCATCGTCGACTTCGCCTACCAATCGCCGTCCTCGCGCATCCATTTCGAATTCCAGGGCGGCGAAGCCACGCTCAACTTCGGCGCGGTGCGCTATCTGCACGCCTACGCGATGATCAAGAATCTGGCGCACAAGCGCGCCTTGTCCTTCTCCATCGTCAGCAACGGCGTGGAACTGCCGGACGAGGTGCTGGACTATCTGGCGGCCAGCCGCATCAACATCACCACCTCTATCGAGTTCGACGCCGCCGAACACCCGTCGCTGCGCGTGGATTGGGAAGGTCGCGGCCATTGGGACGATATCCGCCGCAACCGCGCCCGCATGCGCGAACGCGGCTTGGACGTGCCCTCGCTGATCGTGGTGGGGCGCAACAATCTGCACAAGCTGCGTGAATACGTCGATTTCGCGGTGGCGGAAGGACAGTCCTCCATCTTCTTCTCCCCGGTGCAGAAAATGGGTTTCGCCAAGGGGAAGTGGGACAGCGTGGGCATGGGGATGGACGAGTTCTTCGACGCCTGGCGCGACGCGCTGGACTACATCTTTTCGCTGTGGGACCAGGGCATCCTGCTGGAAGAACGCTATTTTTCGCTGGCGCTGGAAAAGCTGTTCAACAACCGCGACGTCAAATACGTGGACTTCCGCAACCCCAGCGGCATGGTGCTGGGCAATCTGGCCTACGATCATCTGGGCAATGTCTACGGCTGCGACGAAGGCCGCGGCCACGCCGATTTCCGCATCGGCAATGTGCACACCGACAGCTACGCCGACGCGGTCACCTCCGACAAGGCGCGCCAGCTGGTGTCCTACTCGCTGCGCGAGCACGACGCCTGCCAGGTGTGCGCCTACCGGCCTTATTGCGGCGTGTCCCCCATCGTCAGCAAGGGCGAGACCCACTCGCTGGACCCGCAGCCCTTGACCAGCTCCTGCTGTCAGCGCACCCGGCATCTGTTCGACTTCGTGGTGAAGCTGATGCGCGAACGACCGCAGCGCATCGACCAGGCGCTGACCATCATCCGGATGAGCACCCAATGAGCGCCCGGGACCGGATCGCCGGCGAACTGCAAGCCGGCGGAGAAGGCGCCCGCATCGCGGTGGAGGCGCTGGCGGTGCTGGCCGGCCTCAAGCCGCTGGCGCGCTTCACCGCCGGCCGCGACAGCGCCGCGCGGCTGTGCGCGCTGCTGGACGCCTGCGGCCTGCGCCACGGCCGATACGTGCCGCCGCCGGACGACTGGGGCTACCGCCACGCCACCGCAGAGGAACGCGCCGCCTTCAGCCGCAACGACGCGCGCGTCTATTACGCGCTGGACGCGGAGGCCCTGGAGCGGGGGCTGGACGCCCAGCGGCGGCAAGACAATGTGGCGCTGGGGCGGGCGCTGGGCTACCCGGCCTGCTGCATCGCCGCCAACGAATACTTCGGCGCCGCGCCGATGACGGATCTGCTGCGGGTGGCGCGCACTCCGGGCGGGCGCGACTGGCGGCTCAATGTCTTCCTGACCGAGATGGAAGTGGGGCGCGGTTCGCCGTACTACCTGATTTCCCACTTTCCCTGCCACTTGGGCTGCCGCGCCAGCGTCGACTACGCCGCGGCGCTGCTGGAGGTCCTGCGCGACG
This sequence comes from Chromobacterium sp. FG22, assembly GCF_057809415.1. Taxonomy (NCBI): domain Bacteria; kingdom Pseudomonadati; phylum Pseudomonadota; class Betaproteobacteria; order Neisseriales; family Chromobacteriaceae; genus Chromobacterium; species Chromobacterium sp. FG22. The sequence continues at coordinate 40,776 of NZ_JBMDJX010000032.1, forward strand.
CCGCCCCGGCCTTCGCCGCGCAACTGGAGCGCCTGCTGCCGCTGCCGCTGCTGCTGCGCGACGAGGAAGAGCCGCCGGAGGCGCGGCGTTACGGCAATTTCGGCGCCCAGCTCTACGGCGGCGCCGTGGGCGACGCGGTGTTTTATCAGGGCTGGCGGCCGCTGCGTTCCAGCGACCGTCTGCCGGAGGCCCGGCTGGATCAGGGCGATTGCATTGCATGGCAGGAGGAGGACTTATGCGTGCTCAGCGCGCGGAACGGGCGCGAAGTGGCGAGACTGCCCACGGAACGCTGGCATCTGGTGGCGTTTCAATAAGGGCGTCCGCCTCGCCTGAACGCTTGCGCGCCGCCTTGCCGCAGCTGACCCAGGCGGCGCGGGTGGACCTGGCGCTGACCCTGGCCGGCGCCAAGCCGCTGGCGCGGGTGTCCTGCGCCTACCGCGAGGCGGAGTCGGTGATCGGCGCGCTGCGGCGGCTGGGCTTGCACGCCCGGCGCTGGGAGCGGGCCTTGCGGCCGGCGGTGGCAGACGCCGACGACTACGTGGTGTCCGCCGTGGCCAGCGACGAGACGGCCGCGCCGGACGCGCGCGCCTTCGTCTTCGCCGCCCGCGACGGCGAACTGGCGGAGCTGGCCGCGCGCTTCACCGACAACGACGTCATCGCCGGCCGCCTGCTGGGCTATCCGGATTGCTGCGTGCAAGCCTATCTGGCGCATCGCGATCATCATCACGCCCGCCTGGAGCCGGCTTTCGCCGGCGACGGCGGCGCGCAGCCCTACTGGACCAACACCATGCTGGACGTGTTCGGCTGGCATCTGCTCAGCCACTTCCCCTGCCGCGCCGACTGCGCGGCCAGCCGCGATCAGGCGATGCGCCATTGGGAGGCGCTGTGCCGGCTCGACCCCGGCTTCGGCCTGGCGACGGCGCGCCATCTGCGCAGCCTGGTGCTGCGCCATCCGCGGCTGGGGCTGGTTTACGGCCAGCCGCTGGCGGACGGCGGCTTGCGGCTGCTGGGCGGCTCCGCCGCCTTCCGCGCCGCGCTGGGCGGCGCCGAGCGGGTGAGCCGCCGGCCTGGCGGGCTGGCTGCCGGCGATTTTGCCGTGAGCGGGCTGGAAACCTTCGACTTCACCGCGGGCAGCGACGATGTCCACCCCGTTTGACGATCTCGCCGCCAGCGCCGCCTGCCCGGGCGATCCGGACGGGCTGGCGCTGCTGGAAAGCTGCGCGGCCCGGGCCTGGCGGCAAAGCCTGAGCGTTTTCCTCGAGCGCGTCGCGCCGGCCATCGCCTTGCCCGGCGGCGCGGCGCGGGCGCTGCGCGAGCTGGCAGAAGCGGAGCCGGATTTCGAATGGCTATGGCACCCGGCGCTGGGCGCGCTGGCCCAGGCCGAGCGCCAGCCTCGCGCCGGCTTTCTGTTGGCCTGCGCCCTGGAAATCGCCTGGCACGCCCACCTGAGTGGGATCGCCGGCGAATGGCGCGCGCGCTGGAGCCCGCCGCGCACCCTGGCGCTGCCGGATCGGATCGCTGACGTCCGCGCGCTCAGCGTCGTCGCGGACGGGCGGACGCTGACGCTGAAGGCCGCCGGCGCGGACGGTTCGCGGCTGGCGCTGAGCGCCGCGGCGGCGCCATGGGGCGGGGCGGGCAGAAGCCCCGTTCTGGCCGCCTATCCGGTGCGCACCCCGGACGATCGCGAGCAGGCCGCCGGCGAGCCGGACGCGGCGGCCGGGCGGGCGCTGGCCGCCGGGCTGGCCTTGATCGAGCAGGGCGCGCCGGCCTACGGCCCCTGGGTGCGCCGCCTGGTGCGCCAGGTCCGGCCGCTGAGGCAAAGCGGCGGCCTGGTGTCCAGCTGGAGCAGCCTGCACTATCCGGGGCTGGTGTCGATGACGCTGTTCGCCTCGCCGCTGGACATGGCGGAAACCCTGGTTCACGAAGCCAGCCATCAGCACTTCCACTTGCTGGACCGGTTGTTCCCCTTGAGCGAGCGCGGGGCGGAAGAATGGCTGTACTCCCCGGTCAAGCGCTGTCGGCGTCCGGCCCTCATGCTGCTGCTGGCCTACCACGCCTTCGGCAATGTGGCGCTGTTTTTCGACGCCTTGCGCCGCAACGGCCGCTTGGCGGACGCCGACTGGCGTCATCACATGGCGGACTTGCGCGACTGGCTGCCGCGCATGGCCGCGGAACTGGAGCGGGCGCGCAGTCTGAGCCCGGCAGGGCGGCGCTTCCTGGACGCCTTGCAGTTGCCATTGCGGCCGCTGCTGAAGCCGGCGGCGAGCCCGATCGAGGAGATCGCGCGATGACCCCTGAAATCGCTCGCGCTTATTCCAGCCCCTTCGAAGCCTTCGACGAGGACTGGCACGCCGGCTGGACGCGGCAGTTGCGCGGCCGGCAGTTGAACGCCTTTCTCGAGCATTGGCGGCCCTTGCTGCAGCGCCACGCGCCCGGCATCGCCCCGGCCTTGTCGGAGATGGCCGCCGCCATGCTGTCCGCGGGCGACGCCGACGCGGCCGAGACCGCGCGGCTGACCGAGCTGGCCGCGCATCCGTTTTGCAATCTGCAAGCGCTGCGAGACGAAGAGGCCCGCCAGCCGGACCTGTTGCTGTCGCGCGCCCTGCAATGCGCGCTGCACTGGACCGCGCACCGGCCCGGCCGCGAATTCCACCTGCGGCTGTCCCGGCCGCTGGCGCTGGGCTTCGCCGGCTACGCGCTGCCGGCCGCCGTCGCCTACCGCGTCAGCGGCGACGCGCAAAGGCTGGAAATCCGGCTGGACACCGCCGCGCACACGCAGCGCGGTTGCGCTTTCGAGCGCGAGGGCGAGAGCTGGCGCAGCGTGACGGGACCGGCGCGCAAACTGCCGGCCGTCGCCCTGGGCGAGGCGGGGCCGGACATCGTGCTGCGGCCCTTGCCGCGCAGCCTGCTGAACCCGGACCCGGAGGTCGTCCCGGCCGGCCCGGGCTGCGCCGCCACCTTGAACCGGGCGATGACGCTGATCGCCTGTTATTCCCCGGCCTACCACCGCTGGATCGCCCGTCTGCTGCGCGTGGTGTCCCCGCTGCGGCTGGAACCGGGCAAGTTCAACAGCGAAAGCTATTCCATGCTCAACGGCGCGCTGTACATGACCATCCATCCGGACCCCTTGCGCTGCGCCGAAACCCTGGTGCATGAGGTCAGCCACGATTATCTGCACCAGCTCGCCGCCATGGGCGCGCTGAGCGATCCCTCGCTGGGCGAAACCTTCCATTCCCCGGCGCGCGGCGCGCAGCGGCCGACGCTGGGCATCCTCAAGGCCCACCACGCCTTCGTCAACGTGCTGATTTTCTACTACCGGCTGATCATGGCCGGCGTCGCGGTGCACAGCGAGCTGGCGCGCAATGTGTCGGAGCTGGAAGACTGGCGCGCCCAGATGGAAGAATCTCTGGCCCGGGCGCGGGCGCTGACCCCGCTGGGACAGGCTTTGTGGCGGCCGCTGGCGCTGAGGGCGGACCAGTTCCGCGCCTTGGCCGGCCGCGACGCCGCGGCACATTGCGCATAGGGGGCGATCATGTTGGAAAACGTGCTGTTCTTCGAGCAACCGTACCGCCACTTCCTCTGCTTCGACACCTTCGACGAGACGGTGGCCCAACAGGCGGACGCGGTGCTCAGAGGCCCGCTGCCCTGGGAGGAGCGGGTGGGGGATTTCTTCGTCACCTACCGGCTGGATCTGCGCCGGCTCTATCAGCTGCGGCCGGACGCGCCGGCCTTTGTGCGCGAGGAGTTCCTGGACGCCTTGCGCGAGCAGATGCAAATCCTGTTCGAGGTGCCGCTGTCCGCGGACGACATTCAGGTGCTGGGGCACCGCATGGTGCCGGGCCAGCGCATCGGCGTGCATAACGACAATCCCGGCCTGGGCTACGAAGGCTACCGCGTGGTGGTGCAATTCACCCGCGACCACCGGCCGGAAGACGGCGGCTTGCTCAATATCCACGCCGGCGACGAGCCGGAGGCCGTCTACCAGAGCATCCGGCCCTATCCCAATATGGCCTTCGGCTTTGAGATGAGCGCGCATTCCTATCACTCGGTGTCGGCGTTGACGCGACAGCCGCGCGACGCGCTGATCTTCAATTTCTGGCACCAGGGCAATACCCCGGCGGTGGAGCGCCGGGTGCGGCAAACCCTGGCGCAGCTGTTTCCGGACGCGGCGCTGGCCGCATCCGATCCCGGCGAGCGCGGCCTGCACCGCGACGGCGACGTTTCGGATGCGCCCGATTGGCCGGCGCCGAGCGCGGCGCAAGCGCTGTTGGCGGAGTGGGGGCTGGGCGGCGCGGCGCAGGCGGCCGGCCTGCTGCTGGCCGCCGCCCGTTCCGGCGC